>NZ_DLHL01000037.1 GCF_002483225.1 Gemmatimonas sp. UBA7669
GTAGACATTTTTCAGGACTAGACAGGCGGTCTGGGTTGGGGGGCTCCGACCCCGACCGCAGCCATCTCGCTGGCCGTTTCTTCCCGTGGTGCCACCTTACGCGGTTCACCTTACGCCCCACCGCTCCCACCTCACGTCTCTCGTCTCTCATCTCCGGAGATCTGAGACGAGAGGCCGAGAGATGAGAGCCGAGAGACGAGAAGCCTACATCCCTCTAATTTCCGGCTTCGTTGACGCCGGCGCCTCCAGCGTCTCCAGCACTTGCCGCCACGAGAACTTCTGGCCTTTGCCCAGCACGTAGTAATCCATCCACGCCATCTCCGACATGCTCTTCACGAGCCGATTGCGCGCGTCGGGGATCCCATGCGAATTGCCGGGATACATGAACAGCTCCGTGGGTACCCCCACACGCTTGAGTCCCATGTGCAGCTCCACACTCTGCGGACTCGGCACACGCGGGTCGCCTTCCACCACGTGAATCATGGTGGGCGTCTTCGCGTTGCGGATGTACTTGATGGGTGACTGCGTCCAGTACGCGTCGAAGTCGTCGTAGGGCAGCTTGTCACCGAGGTAGTGCTGGCGATTGCGCTGCACATCCGACTGCGCGTACATCGAAATCCAGTTCGACGTGCCCGCGCCACTCGAGATGGCCTTGAAGCGATCGGTGTGCGTGAGAATCCAATTGCTCCAGTGGCCACCGGCGCTCCAGCCCAGCACCCCCATCTTCGTGCTGTCCACCAGGCCCTGCGCAATGAGCGCATTCACGCCCGTCATGATGTCCTCGTAGCCGGGCGGGAAGTAGTTGCCTACGATGCCCGTCTTGTGCGCTTCGCCGTAGTTGGTGCTGCCCCGGTAGTTGGGCTTGAGCACCATCCAGCCCTGCCCCGCATACACCTGCGCACCATAGCCCCCGTTGAAGCTCAGCAGATCCGCCGCCGCCGGACCACCATGGATGGCCACGATGAGCGGATAGCGCTTGCCCGGGGTGTAACCCACCGGCTTGAGCAGCACACCAGCTACCGACTTGCCATCGGTGGACGTCCAGGTCACTTCGCTCTCTTCACCGAGTGCAAGCTGCTCGTTCACCCAGGCGTTGGGCGCCGTCAGGGGTGTCCACGCTGCACGTTTGGGCAACTCCGCCACCGAAGTCACCACGTAGTGCGACGACGGCGTGGCCGGATCCTGATACGACAGCACAAGGCGCTTGGTGGTCTCATCCTGCGACACGTTCAGCACGCCCTGCACGTTCGTGACCGGCTTCACGCGACCACTGGCCACATCCATTGCAAAGAGCTGCTGTGTGGCCCGCCAACCTTCGTTGAAGTAAATCGTGCGGCCGTCGGCGCTCCAGAATGACACCGACACATCGCCATCGAGATCACCCAGCTTGCGCAGCGCACCACCGTTGGCCGCCACCTCACGCAGATACACCCGCCGATTCTTCATCGTGTAGCGTGTAAGATCATCGGGCGCCGAAAACGCCAACCACTTCGAGTCGGGCGAAAAGCTCAGGCCCGACTCGCTCACCTCGTCGTTCTGCGTCAGGCGCTCCACCCGCCCATCCTGCCGGTCGAGCAGATAGACATCCGCGTAGATGCCCTCTTCGGTGATGTTCCGCTTGTAGCGATCGTAGGGCGTGGCCGTGAAGCCCACATGGCGGCTGTCGGGTGACAGCGTGAAGTTGGTGACCGCCAACTGTGCGTCGCGCGTGAGTCGCGTGGCCGCCGGTGGCGCGCCAGATGGCGAGGAGGCCGACGGCATCGGCACGGTATACAGGGACACCGAAGGGGTTTCCGCATTGCGCACGTTCACCGTGAAGCGCGCCTCGCGCCGCTTGCGCTCCTCCGTGTCGACGGTGTCGGATGACAGAAACACGATCGACTTGCCGTCTGGCGCGATGCGCCATGTGTCCACGCCGGCGGCCTGCTTGGTGAGCGCAATGGCACTCAGCGAGTCAGCCGGCTTGCCGCTGCTCACCGCTGACGAGGCCAGGGCATACAGCTGCTCCTCACCCGACTTGCCGCTGCGATACACCAGCCATGAACCGTCCTTCGAGAAGGCATAGGTACTCACGCCTTCCCGCGCGGCCGTGATGCGCCGGGCTTCGCCGCCATCCGGCGACATGACGTAGAGCTGCTGCTGATTGGCCGCACTGGCCGGCGCTTCACGATTGGAGGCAAACACGAACCAGCCGCCCGTTGGCGACCACTGCGGATTGCTCTCGTTTTTGCCCGTGGTGTAGGTCAGTTGACGCGTAGCCGACACTCCGCGATCGGTGGGCACGAGATACAAGTCGGACTGCGTCGTCGCCGCCTTCCAGTCGGGTGTGGTGAGCGCATAGATCGCCAGGCGTCCGTCCGGCGACAGCGCCGGCGTGGACGCCGAGCGCAGATGCTGTGCGTCCAGCCAGGTCATGGGGCGTTTGGCGCTCTGCGCGACGAGCGCGGACGGGAGGGCCAGGAACAACACACTGGCGGCGCGGCGGGGGGAAAGGAGACGAGGCATGGGAAATCATGCTACCGAATTCCACCCAATGCAATTGAACGGCGATCGCCACCCACTGCCATGCGCTACGCGCCCTGCGATATGGGTGCGAGTGGTTCATCAGCAGAACCTCGCGATCCACAACCTTCGGATCGCGCGATACCGCCACATACACCACCCACACGCAAAACCCACCACCCACGGCCCAGAACAGTGGATCGCCGGCCGCAGTTCAATTACCCCATCCCATCCCCATACACGCCCTTCTCCCCCGCCCCACCCGGATGCACCACCGCCCCATACCGCGCCGGGCCAACCGCCTGCGCATAACGCCACAACGCCCCGCTCCCATACGCAGGCTCGGGCGCCGTCCACTCCGCCCGCCGCGCCGCCAGCTCCTCCTCACTCAGCTCCACGTCCAAGGTGCCGGCTTCGGCATCGATCACCACCACGTCGCCATCACGCAGCAGACCGATCGGCCCACCCACCGCCGCCTCCGGCCCGACATGACCAATGCACAACCCCCGCGTGGCTCCGGAGAATCGGCCATCGGTAATGAGCGCCACCTGCTCGCCCAGCCCCTGTCCGTAAATGGCGCTCGTCGTACTCAGCATCTCGCGCATGCCCGGTCCGCCTCTGGGCCCTTCGTAACGAATGACCAGCACATCGCCCGGCGCATACGCACGCGCCATGACGGCCGCAAAGCACGCGTCCTCGCTGTCGAACACCCGCGCCGGTCCACGAAACGTGAGCTGCTTCATGCCCGCCACCTTCACCACCGCACCGTCGGGCGCGAGGTTGCCGCGCAATCCCACCAGACCACCCGTTGGCGAGAGCGGCGCCGACACGGGCACCACAACCTTCTGATTGTCCGGCAGTCGCACGTCCTCGAGATTTTCCGCCAGCGTGCGACCCGTCACCGTGAGACAGTCGCCGTGCAGGAATCCGCCGTCGAGCAAGACCTTGAGGATGATCGACACGCCACCAATGTCGTGCACGTCCTTCGCCAGATACTTCCCGCCCGGCTTGAGATCGGCAATGAGCGGCGTGCGCTTGAAGACTTCCGCCACATCGAAGAGATCGAAGGCAATGCCGGCCTCGTGGGCCATGGCCGGCAGATGCAGCGTGGCATTGGTGGAGCCACCAGTCGCCGCCACCACGGCCGCCGCGTTTTCGAGCGCGCGGCGCGTGACAATGCGACGCGGCCGCAGCCCGTCGCGCACGAGTTGCATGACCACTTCACCCGAGCGCTCGGCATAGGCATCGCGTGATTCCCAGGCGGCCGGCGGACTGGCGGAGCCGGGCAGCGCGAGTCCCAGCGCTTCCGACACATACGCCATGCTGTTGGCCGTGTACTGACCGCCGCAGGACCCGGCACCCGGACACGCTACCTTCTCGAGCGCCGTCAGTTCGTCCAGTGACACACGACCTGCCGCGTAGCCACCCACCGCCTCGAACACATCGAGCACCGTCACGTCGCGCTCCTGATAGCGGCCCGGCAGAATGGAGCCGCCATACAGAAACACGCTCGGCACGTCGAGCCGCAGCATGGCCATCATGAGCCCAGGCAGCGTCTTGTCGCAGCCGGCAATGCCCACCAGCGCGTCGTAACAATGCCCACGCACCGTGAGCTCGATGCTGTCGGCAATGACCTCGCGACTAGGCAGCGAGGCCTTCATGCCCGCATGTCCCATGGCAATGCCGTCGGTCACCGTGATGGTCGTGAACTCGCGCGGCGTACCGCCGGCCGCCATCACACCACGCTTGGCCGCTTCGGCCTGACGCTTGAGCGCGATGTTGCAGGGCGCCGCCTCGTTCCAACTGGACACCACACCCACCAGCGGCTGCGCAATCTGCTCCGCCGTGAGTCCCATGGCGTAGTAGAACGCACGATGCGGGGCGCGCTCAGGGCCGGACGTGGCGTGCCGGCTGGGCAGGTGTTCCTTGTTCATCGGGACGGTGGGAAGAGTGAAGACGACGACTCGCTGAGTCTACGCAGCGTCCCGCGTTTCTGCTCAATACTTCTCAGCGTGGCGGCCGCCAGGCCTCGGCGCGACCCACCGCCTCCACGAATTTGCGCTCACTCTTGCGCTCGGGCGGGCCATGTTTGATGTCGAGGCCACCCATCACGGCCGTGCCGTCAATGCGTACGACGGGTGCGTCATCCAGCGGCTGCATGCGTCCCGCGTCATGCTCCACGCCGCCCAGAAAGGCCGTGCCCACCAACTCGACGCGCACGCCTTCGGGCAAAATGAGATCGACCCCACCCATGAAGGCCGTGACATCGATGCGCGTCACGCCGCGTCCAAAGCGCGCCTTGGAGAGATCGAGTTCTCCGCCACCCGCCACGGCCCAGGCCTTGAGATGACGCGGCACGATGTACTCGCCCTTCACCCCAAATCCGCCCATGGCCGCAATGAGCAGCGCACGCGCGGGCACCTGCTCGTCCGGGGCATCCACGCGCTGCACGTCGTCGAGTGAATGGCCCGGACGTGACGGGTCGGCCAGCAGCGACGCCAGGTCCTGGGTCGTCTGCACTCGAAACACATGCGCCAGTCGCGCATCCAGCTCCTCCACACTGAGCTGGTCGTTCGCGTAGGCGGTGGCCAGTGCGGCCACCGCGCGCTCGCGCATGCGTTCGTTGACCGCCACCATGGCCATCGGTGGCGCGCCGCCCCAGGCCCCGTTGCTCACAACGCCGGACGACGGGAATGGAAGTCCGTGACTTTCTGGAACTGGTGACCCAGCGACAGGATCAGATCGTCGTTGTACAGATTGCCCGTGATGACCGCGCAGATGGGCTGCGCCTTGTAGGTGGGTGCCGGTGTGCTGTCGTTCGCGCGCGGCGCGCCACCGAATTGCGGCACGTCAAACTTGTACGGCAGCACCGCGCAGGGATGCCCCGTCTGCGCATTCGGTGCGATGTCGGCGTTGGGCGACGCGATGAACGCATCAAGATCCTTCATGAACGTGCCCCAGGCCTGCACGAGCATGAGACGTCGCCGCTGGTTGTTCACGAAGTCGAAGGCACGAATGGTGCGGCCTCCCACAAAGCGCGGATTCCAGTCGGCCGGCGCCATGGGGTTGGGCTGCCCCTGCTCCACACCCGCCGGACGCGCCGGCGGCGTATTGCCAAAGGGCGCGTTGTTGTTGGCGCGCTCGGGCATCGCGTTGAGATCGAGCCCGAACTCCTTGGCCTTGCGCTGCACATAGCTGTCAAACGCCGCGGCGTACTCCACGTTGAGCCCCCCACCCGCCATGCCCGCCACCGTGGGACGCGCGCCAATGTCGCGTGGCTTGAGCCCAAGTGCCTTGAGCCGGTCCACGAGTTCCTTGGGCGCGTTGGCGTCCACGCCAACCCGCAGGCCCGCAAGCGGCAGCGCCCGGTTGAATCGGAATGGCGTCGTGACCGTGGACGGATCCTTCTCATCCACGCCATGCAGCACGCTGAACACCATCGCGCAGTCTTCGAGCGTGCGGCACATGGGCCCTACACGATCCTGTGACCAGGACAACACCATGCCGCCGTGCCGACTCACCCGACCGTACGTGGGGCGCAGTGCGCTGATGCCGTTGCGAATGGCCGGCGACACAATCGACCCCTGGGTCTCCGTGCCAATGGAGAATGCCACCAGTCCCGCCGCCGTGGCCGAACCGGGACCAGCGGACGAGCCACTCGATCCGATGTTGGTGTTCCACGGATTGTTGGTGCGGCCGCCGTACCACCAGTCGTTCTGCGCGAACAAGCCGGTCGACAGTTTGGCCAGCAGCACCGCGCCCGCTTCACGCAGACGCACGACAATCTCCGCATCGTAGTCGTAGGCCTGATCCTTGAAGTCGGCCGAGCCCCATGAGGTCGGGGCGTTCTTCGTCGCAAACAGATCCTTGAGACCATACGGCACACCGTGCAGCGGCCCGCGATACTTGCCGGCACGCAACTCCGCGTCCATCGCATCGGCCTCGGCGCGCGCCGACTCCTTCATGAGCGTCACCACGCAATTGAGCGTGGGGTTATAGCGCTCGAGTCGCTCGATGTAGATGTCAGTAATGCGACGCGACGTGAGCCGGCGCGCGCGAATGAGCGCCGCAATGCGATGCGCAGGCAGGAAGGCCAGCGTTTCCGGATCGGTGGGCACCGCCCCCACCCACGGCTCAATGACATGCGTGCTGCGCGTGAACGCGGTAGCGCCGCGCTCACGCAGCAGCTTGGCCATCAGCGCACCGGTCCCCGCGGGATACGGCATGAACTGCAACGCCGGCGCCTCGCCGTTGCCCAGCGGCACAGCCGTCTGCTGCTGCTGTGCGGGGGGCTGCATGGTCTGCCACACGCCAGCGGCGGAGTCGAGATAGTGCTGCGGGGTCTCAGCCCCCAGCGATCGGGCACCAAACATGCCGGCGGCTGCGGCAACCAGGGAACGGAACATGAACTCCCGTCGTGGCAGGCCGTTCACGCTGTCGTCGAGGTCCATGGCCAGCAACTCGGCTTCGGCCTGATCCAGTATCTCGAGAGGGGATTCCACGCAGGAGGCTCCGTCGGCGGGGGAAAGGGGCGGGAGGACGCCGGCCCGATTCGGACGCTACGCGTCCGGGGCGGCGCTGGTGTCAATATCTCCTCGCGTCCGCCGCATCGGGAGACGGCACGGCCCCTTGGGCAGCACGTGGTGAACGCGGTAGCTTTCCCCCCATGCCCCGCTCCAACTCCCAATCGGCGCTCTTCGATGGCACCCCGCTGTCGCGCGCCAATGTCTATGACCGCCTGCGCGACCTGGTCGTGCGCGGCGAGCTCGCGCCATCAACTCGACTCACCGAGCCTATGGTAGCCGAGCGACTGGGCATCAGCCGGACCCCGGCGCGTCAGGCCATGCATCGTCTGCAACTCGAGGGACTGCTCGTACCCGACGGCGGCGGTGAGCGCCCGCGGGTGGCCGTCGCGCCCCTCGATGCCGATGAGGCCACGGAAGTGTATCGCACCACCGGCATGCTGGAGAGCGCGTCGGCGCGCGCAGTGACCGGCCTGCCAACCGGTCAGCGTCAGCGACTCGCCGAGAGCATGGCCGCCTTCGACGAAGCCTTTCGCAAGGAAGCCGCAAAGTCACGCCCTGACCCGACTCGACTTTTTGCCAATCACCACGGCTTTCACCACGCGTTGGTGCAGGCCTGCGCGAGTGCCGTCACGCGCATGTTGCTGACCACGTTGTTTCCGCGGCGCGCACGTTACGAATGGTTCCATGGTCCCTTGGCGCGCACGGCCGGTCAGTCGTTCACCGACACCTACCGTGAGCACGACGCCATCGTGGAGGCCGTCGCCTCTGGGACGGCCACGCAGGTTGAGCGCGCCGTGCGTCACAACTGGGACGAGGCGGCAGAGCGCCTGGCGGCCGCCATTCGCTTCGACGCGGCTCACCGCGAGTAGCGCGCGCGACGCCTGTCCCGGTCGCGACGACCCGCGCGGCTACTGCCCCTGCGGCGGGCGAATGCGAAACGCGAAGGCCTGCTCCACCAACTGCGAAACGCGACGGCCGGAGTACACGGCCGGTCGGTACTTCATGTGCGGCAGCGCCGCCTTCACCGCACGCACGAAGAGCGGATCCGCCTTGTCGATGGTCTTGAAGGTGAGCGTATCGGCGTAGCCCGTGCTGTCCACGATGAAGCGCGCATAGACCACGCCCTCCACACCGGCCTTGAGCAGATCGGCCGGATACTGCGGCCCCTCAGCCGTCGGATCGAGCGCCGCCGTGCTGTCCACCTCGATCTCACTCATGGCCCGCTCGGACTCCACGGCCTCCTGCGGCGGCAATTCACTCTCGCTTGGCGCTCCCCCCGAGGTGTTCACCGACACCGGGCGCGTCCCGTCATCCACCGGCGGCTCGCTTTCCCCGCTCTGCGATTCGAACGGCCCACCCAAGCCCACCCAGTTGAGGCGCTCCTCGGCTGGCGGCGGTGCATACTCCTTGAGCGGCGCCAGAAAACTCACGTGCTCGTCGCTGGGCAGCGGCGTGAACTTCCGCTCCAGATTGCCGCCCACGGCAAAAGCGGCCAACAACAGCAACTCCACACCGAAGCCAAGACCCGGTTTGGCCAAGGCGTGTCGCCAGCTCAGGTGGCGATCAGATTCGGTGAGGGAAATTCGTGCGCGGCGCGTTGGCATGCGGACCTCCATCCAGGTGGCCCAAACTAGGGAGGATAGGGCGCTCCTATCCATCATTCAGCCGCGAATGGCCGATGCGCAAGGCCCAGTGGTCGATTGCGGGGGACGAGAGGCGCCGGAGATGGCTTGTCGAATGCCACAACTCTGGTTACGTATACAATATGAATTCCCGTTTGACCGTCGCCGCGCACGTGCTGGGCATGATTGCCTTCTGCGAGCGTGAAGAAGGCCGAGGTGTCACGTCGGAGGAGCTCGCCGAGAGTGTGGGCACCAATGCCGTGGTCGTGCGTCGCGTTCTGTCGCAACTCAAGCAGGCTGGCCTCATCGATAGTCGGCGCGGTGCCGGGGGCGGATCGGTGCTTGCGCGCCCGGCGTCGGAGATCACGCTGCGCATGGTGCACGAGGCCGTGCAGGATGACTGCGCCGAATTCATCGGCCGTCACGCCTCCGCCGTGGGTCAGGAGTGTCAGGTGGCGCCTGTCATTGCCTCCTACCTCGACGAGCTCTATCGCGAGGCCGAAGAGGCCCTGCGCGCCACCCTGGCGCGGGTCACCATCGAGCAGATGTCCCTCGACGTGATGCAGCGCCTGCGCTCGCGGCACGGCTCACAGGTCGCCTGAACCAATTCCCCGTGTGAACGATCGCGCGGCGCTGTGTCTTTATTTGTAACAAAGAGTGGTACGTACCAAACCCAACAGCTGCTCCGCAACGGCCATGCCGAAACCGCCTTTCCGCATCGCGATTCTGCAACCGCTATTCCCATGCTGACCAACTCGCCATGCAGGACGCCGTCGTGGCGGCACCACGTCATCAATGCGCTGGTGGCTCTGCCGTTCGCCCTGCTGCTGGCGTCCACCCCCGCCTGGGCACGGCAACCCCTGCCGACCGCGCCCGTGCCCGCGCCGCTGCACGCGCTGCCACGCATGACCGAGCAGGTTTCGCTCACCATTCTCGGCAGCAACCGACTGGCCGGGGTACAGCGCGGACCGTCGGCGGTATCGGCCACGCTCGAAGCACTCTGCGCCGATACCCGAAGCCTGCCCCATCGCTTCGCGCTCGACGGCGACACGGAGCTCTGGCTGTCATCCACGTCTGCCGGTCCCGTCATGCTGCGTGTGCGCTACGACAGCGTCCGCCAACTGGATCGGCTCGATGTCGTGCCGCATGATCAGGACGCCTTCGACCGGCAGTTTGCCAGCGACCTCGGTGTCAGGCGCAGTTCACTGGCCACGGCGCGCAATCGCCGCACCGTGCTCGCGCTGCACGCTGGCAGCACGCCGCTTCGGGCAGTGGGCGCCACCGTGCAGGACGCATGGGTGGTCATTGCGGAGCGCGCCGAGGCACCGCCGCTGCTGGTGTACTACCGTTTTGACCACAGCGGTCGGGTGACGGAGACCCGTCAGCTGCGCGCTGCACCGATCACACAGATTGCGCTCCTACTGGACAATCCGTAGTATGAGGACATGCCTTTCCGTGCTCTGGCCGTCATTGTCGCGCTGCTGATCGGCGCCCCAGGTCTTTCCACTCCCGACTGGCTGGCCGCTCACGGGCCTGTTGCAGAGGCGCAAGCGACGCGCGGCTCGCTGAGCGGTGTCGTGCGTTCGGGACCGGCGCGTGTCGGACTGCCGTACGTCGTGGTCAGCATCCCGAGCCTCGGCATCGAACGCTTCAGCGGCGCCAACGGCGTGTATCAGCTGCTCAATGTGCCGACGGGTGAGCACGAGTTGCTCGTACGGCGCATTGGCTTTGTGCCAAGGCGCTTCAGCATACGCATTGAGCCTGGTCAACGCACCACACTCGACATTGACCTCGAGCAGGTGCCGGTGCGTCTGGCCGGCATGACGGTCACGCCCGTGCAGCCGTGCAAAAGTCCGGGCGTGCCCGACTCGTTGCGCTCGCCGGAGGTGTGGCAACTCGTGGCGACGCTGCGCGAGAATGCGGCCGCGTATCGCGTGCTGGTCACCAACTATCCGTTTGCCTACGTGCAGGCGCGCGCTTTCGGCGGCATCGGCGACACCATGGCCGTGCTGCAGACCATCGACTCCATCGCCGTTCCCGGTACCGCCGAGGTGTCATACCGGCCAGGCCGCATCGTGACCACGGTAACGGTGAACAGCCGGCGCGAAACCATCATGCGCATTCCCACCATTGTGGAGTTGGCAGACAAGCAGTTCCTCGCCAATCACTGCTTCAGCTATGGCGGCACGGAACAGGTGGGCGATGCCACCTGGTATCGGCTCGACATGCGGGCGGCCGACAAACTGCGCTCACCCGACGTGCACGGCGCCGTGTACCTCGACAGCGCCACCTCGCAGCTCCGTCGGCTTGATCTCGAACTCAGTCGACCCGACCGACTCCCTTCGCAGTTTCGCGGCGTGCTCACCGTGCGGGCCATCACGACGTTTGTGCAGATCGCGCCCGGACTCGGCATCATCGACGGACTCTGTGCCGTGAATTGGCTCAAGCCCCCGCGTGGTGGCGCCGTGCGCTCGGCCAACGTGGGCCATCCAATCGAGCTGCAGCAGTCGGTGGCCTATCAGTTCAAGGTGCCCCCGCCCGATGTCGCACTGGTGGGGACGCGACCCACCCCGGGCTGGGCGCGTGGACAGGCGCTGAGCCGCCAGGGCCTCAGCTGCGCCGCCGAGCCATAGGCTCGCCACCTGGCGGGTGCACTGGCGGGTGCAGGCATTGCCCCGCGGCTCGGGACGCGGCAGACTCCCTGCATGACGACACCTCCGCCTCCCCTGCCCGGCCGCATTGGCTGGGTTGACCTCACGGTGGCGGACGCGCCCACCGTGCGCGACTTCTACGCCGCCGTTGCCGGTTGGACACCCCAGGCCCTCTCCATGGGCGACTACGACGACTACGTCATGCTCGCTCCCGATGGAACGCCGCACGCCGGTGTCTGTCACGCCCGCGGTGGCAACGCAGGGCTCCCGGCGCAGTGGCTGGTGTACATCACCGTCACCGATCTGACGCAGCGCCTGCATGAGGTCACCGCCCGCGGTGGGCAGGTGCTGTCCGGACCGCGCAATGCCGGCCCGTCCGGTCGCTTTGCCGTCATTCAGGATCCGGCCGGCGCTGTGTGCGCGCTGTTCGAGGCCGCGTCCGCTCCTTCAAGCTCCGACGCATGACCCGTTTGCCTGCTCTGCTTCGTTTGACGCCTGCGCTGCTTTTGCTCGTGGGCTGTGCGCGCGCCGGCGCGCCTACCAATCCGGCACCGCAGCCCGTGGTGCGCGAACCCATTGCCGTGACGCCGGCCCCGCCGCCCGCCACTGCCCTGCCCGACACGGCGCGCAGCGACTGGCACCGGCTGTCGCTTGAAACCGATGGGGTGCTGGGCGTGGGCTCCGAACGGGCACTGCGCGAACTCCTCGCCAATCGTCGCCCGCAGCGCGAGGTCATCGTGGCCGTCATCGACGGCGGTGTCGATACGGCGCACACGGCCCTCGCGCCGGTCATGTGGCGCAACGCCCGAGAAGTCGCCGGCAACAATCGCGACGACGACGGCAATGGCTACGTCGACGACGTGTTCGGCTGGAACTTCATGGCACAGCCTGATGGCAAGGCCGTGCATCACGAGACCTTCGAGCTCACACGGCTCTACGCGAGTTGCCGCAACCAGCCGGCCGGTCAGGGCATTGTGCGTCCGCCGGCACTGAGCTGCGATTCCCTGCAACGTGCGTACAGCAGCAAGGCCGAAGAAATCACCGGCACGCTGCGGCAGATCGAAAACATCCAGCGCACGCTCACGCAGGTGGAGACGGCGTTGGCGGCGGCGGCCAACGGCGGCGGCCTCACACGTGCGAAGGTGGAAGCCTTCACGCCGGGCAATGCCACGCAGGAACAGGCCAAGCGCATGTGGCTGCAGCTCGACGCCGCCGGTCTGGGCGCCGAGTCACTGGCCGATGCCAGGAAGGCCTACGACGCACAGGCCAAGTATGGTCTCGACACCGCGTACTATCCGCGCGCGGCCGCCTCGGTCAATGGTACGCGCGATGTGACCGGTCCTGATGCCTCACATGGCACGCACGTGGCGGGCATCATTGGTGCGGTACGTGGCGCGAGTGGCGCCACGCCGCAGGCCGCCGTACAGGGCATCAGCCCCAACGTGCGCATCATGGGTCTGCGTGCGGTGCCCGATGGTGACGAGCGTGATGCCGACGTGGCGCGCGCCATTCGCTATGCCGTCGATCACGGCGCGCACATCATCAACATGAGCTTCGGCAAGGCGTACTCGCCGGGCAAGGCCGTGGTGGACAGCGCGGTGCGCTACGCCGCCGACAAGGGTGTGCTGCTCGTGCACGCCGCCGGTAACGATGGCGAAAACAACGATGTGGTGCCCAGCTATCCCACCAGCGTGCTCGACAACGGCAGTCGTGTGGGCAACTGGCTGGAGGTGGGCGCGAGTTCGTGGAAGGGCGAAGACAAGCTGGTCACTGGCTTCTCCAACTACGGCCGCACCATGGTCGATCTCTTCGCTCCGGGCGAGGACATTCTGAGCACTGCTCCTGGCGGCGGCTACAAGCGCGAGAGTGGCACCAGCATGGCGGCGCCTGTGGTGTCGGGTGTGGCGGCGTTGCTGCTGTCATATTTTCCCACGCTCACGCCGGCCGACGCGCGCGAGATCATCGTGCAGTCAGTGCGCACCTTTCCCACGCTCAAGGTCATGCTGCCCAACGGCCCGTCGCAGGCGGTACCGTTTTCGGCACTGTCCCGCACCGGCGGTCTGGTGGACGCGTACAACGCCGTGAAGCTGGCGTTGCAGCGTGAGGCCATCCGGCCGTAACCTCGGCGGCATCGACTGGTATCACGGTTCCTGCATCACGGCGTTTGCTGAATCACACACAACTCTTCCCCATCGTCATGACTCGTTTCGCTCTTGCTTCTGCTGCGCTGCTGCTGGCCGTGGCCACGCCCCTCAGCGTATCGTCGCTCCACGCCCAGGCCGCCGGTGCACGCCGCGCTGCGCCCAGCACCCGCGCCTCGGCCACCGTTGAACTCACCTTCGCCGACACTGCCGCGCAGCGCGCCGCCGGCAAGCCCGCGCGCATTCATCTGGATTACGGCCAGCCGCATCTGCGCGGCCGCACCCTGCATCAGGGCGACCTCGTGCCCTTTGATCAGGTGTGGCGACTCGGGGCCAACGCCGCCACGCTGCTCACCACGGATGTGGATCTGACCATGGGCGGCCAGGTTGTGCCCGCGGGCCGCTATGTCGTGCAGGCCCTGCCCACGCGCAGCGGCTGGACGCTCATACTGCAGAAGGAGACCAGTGGCGCGGCGCAGGTCATGCCCACGCGCTACGAGCAGAGCAAGGACGCGGCGCGCATTCCGCTCAAGGCCTCCACACTGAGCACGCCGGTGGAGAGTTTCACCATGGCCCTCGTGCCCTCCACCGCGCCGGGCGCGCAGACCGGTGTGCTGACCGTGCAGTGGGGCACCGTGCAGTTGCAGACGGACTGGGTGGTACGCTAACGGTCTTGCCCGTGGGTTGAACGGACCACCACGGATTGCACGGACAACAAAGGAAACCACAGGATGACATCATGCTGCATGATCATCCTGTGGTTTCTTTGTTTGTCCGCGGCATCCGTGGTAATCAATTCGACGGTGAGGATTCATGACGCCTGACCACCAGACCGACAGAGCGACCGGGCTGCGAACGCTGCCGAAGGGTGTGTGGGTGCTGGGCTTCGTCAGCCTGCTCACCGACATCTCCTCGGAGATGGTGCACAGCCTCCTGCCCCTGTTTCTCGTGGGGGTGTTGGGCAGCAGCGCCACCCTGGTAGGCGTGCTCGAAGGTATGGCCGAAGGAACAGCGCTTGTTGTGCGCGTGTTCTCGGGAACGCTCAGCGACCGCTGGGGCCGGCGCAAAGCGCCTGCCGAGCTGGGCTATGGTCTGGGCGCACTGGCCAAGCCCGTGTTTGCGCTCGCGACATCCGCCTCGTTGGTGTTTGGCGCGCGCATCATGGATCGCATTGGCAAGGGCATTCGCGGCGCGCCACGCGACGCCCTTGTGGCCGATCTTACCCCACCGCCGCAGCGTGGTGCCGCCTTTGGTCTCCGGCAATCGCTCGACACGGTGGGCGCGCTGCTTGGCCCGGGAGTGGCCGTGCTGCTGATGTGGCTCTGGCACGACGACATTCGCCTTGTGTTTCGTGTGGCCGTCATCCCCGCCGTACTGGCCGTACTACTGCTGATTCTTGGTGTGAGGGAAACGGCCGCACCAGTCGCCAAGCAGACAGCGACGCCTGCGCGGCGCTGGCGTGCCCTGCCCGACTTGCCACCCGCGTACTGGTGGGTGGTTGGCATTGGCGCCCTGTTCATGTTGGCGCGCTTCAGTGAGGCGTTTCTGGTGCTGCGCGCCGAGCAGAGCGGCCTGCCCGTTCGCTATGCACCGCTGGCCATGGTGGTCATGAACGTCGTCTACGCGGCCTCGGCCTACCCCTTTGGCGCACTGTCGGATCGATGGAGTCACCGGCGTTTGCTGGCCCTTGGTCTCGTGATGCTGCTGCTAGCCGACCTGGCGCTGGCCACGGCGGCCCGCGGTGTGCCCGTGGTGTTTCTGGGCCTCGCGCTCTGGGGCATGCATCTGGGCATCACGCAGGGCCTGCTGTCGGTGATGATCGCACGTAGCGCGCCGGCGCATCTGCGTGGTACGGCCTTTGGCGTGTTCGGTCTCGTGAGCGGTGTAGCCGTGCTGCTCGCCAGCATGGTGGCGGGCGTGTTGTGGGACCGTTTCGGTGCAGCCACCACGTTTCTTGGTGGTGCGGCGATGGCGGTCCTTGCGCTTGCGGTGCTCTTGTTCGCCCCAGCCGGTGTGTTTGTCGATACGAATGCCAACCGCAACTGATTATCACGGACTACCACGAATCGAAGCGGAAACGCCAGGATTCTTTGCTGTTCATCCACGCTGTTTCCGCCGCATCCGTATCATCCGTGGCAAGGCCGTTGAACGAACGTGGCGGTCACGTGATCTTCGTGCTTGTCGCAGTCAAGCCGCGATCTGCACGCGCCGCGTTGACTTGACCGAATACAAGGCCTGATCGGCCAGGCGCAGTAGGGTATCGAGGTCCGCTGGCTCGGACGCGTCGAAGCCGGCAAACCCAAGGCTCAGCCCCACATCCACGGGCAGCCCAGCGCGTCGCACTGCGTCAGCGAGCGCCTCCTGCAGCTTGCGCACGATGTCGGGCGCACTGCACTCATCGGTGTCTGGCAACAGGGCCGTGAACTCGTCACCACCAAGACGGGCAATGACATCCGTGGCGCGCAGATGCGTTTGCATCACGTCGGCAATCAACTTCAGCACTTGATCACCGGTTTCGTGACCGTGCTGATCGTTGACCTGTTTGAACCGGTCGGCGTCACCGTACAACAAGACCGCCCTGCCTCCACGCTGCTGTTGTCGCTTCAGCTCAGCCGTCGCCACCTGGAAGAACCCGCGACGATTGTACAACTGCGTCAGTTCGTCGCGAATGGCCTGCGTGCGGAGTTGCGCTTCCGCGCGCTTGCGATCCGACACGTCGCGCAACATGCAGATCAAGCCACCGGTTGGCAGCATCGTAATGGACAGGTCAACAGGCACAAGATCCCCAGCCATGCGCTGCACTTCTGATTCACCGGTCCACGCGCCGAGTCGCATGACCTGCGGAAGCACTTCGCGCTGCAGCCGCCTCGCCTCGCCATCTGCGAAACAGCGCGTCCAGCTCTCGTGCATCAGCGTTCCCGGACGCAGGTGCAAGAGGCGCGCGAGCGCGTGGTTGACGAACTCGAACGCGCCACCCGCGTTGATGATGCCGATGCCATCGTTGGTCACAGCCAGAGCGGCGGCCATTTGCTGGCGCTCGCGCTCGGTTTCCTTTCTGGCGGTGACATCACGCTGGACAGAAACCCATGCGGAGATCCGGCCATGGTCGTCGCGAAGTGGTGTCGTGTGTACTTCCATCCAGAACGGCGTACCGTCCTTGCGGTAGTTCAGCACCTCCGTGTCAATCGACTCGCCCATGCGCACTGCGGCGCGCATGCGCTCGACCGTTTCGGCCGCCGTATGCGGGCCATGCAACAGCTCACCGGGTCGGCGCCCGCGCACCTCGTCCAGCGTGTAGCCCGTGGTGCGAGTCCAGGCACCGTTCACCCAGGTCAAGCAAAGCGCTGCGTCCGACATGGCGATGGCCTGATCGGTCTGCTCCACGGCGACGGACAGAGAGCGGAGCTGTTGTTCCTTCGTCCGCTCGGCCGTGATGTCCACAAATGTCAGAACAGCCAGACGAGGAGACGCGGTCGCGCCCGGTGAATCGTCGATGTTGTCCACCAGACGGGCATTCAGACGAAGCCAGCGTGCCGGCGCATCGCCACGCTGCACCTGATACTCGGCGCCATTGATGGAGCCACGCGAGAGCACGTGAGCGAGTGGCGACTGATCCGCCTGCAACAGGGCGCCGTGCGAATCGCGAATGGCGAACAGGGGGCGATCAGGCCGACGCGCGTGCATGTCGGCGTCGCTCACACCCAGCAACTGCAGGGCACTGGCGTTCCACGAAAGAATGCGCCCGTCGGCTTGAACGAGCACCATGCCCTCGGCCATCGACTCCAGGACCGAACGATGGTGTGCCTCACGCTCTGTTGCCGACTGCTGCAGTTCCTCCATGAGTTGGCGATGTTGCTCCATGACCAGTTGCTGCTGGAGCAGCTCATGATTCTGCGCTGCCAGCTCGGTGGCGCTGTCCTCGAGTTCGCGAGATTTTGCCTCGAGGCTCGCATTGGAGGCCGAAAGCAGTTCGGCCATACCGGCCAGCCGCTGCGCCACTGGTCGCAACACCACCAGGGTCAACAGCACCAGTACGCCGCCGATGAGAAGGAACACCACAGTCTGACCGGTCTGCAGACGTTTGGTGCGAACCGCCGCCCACGCCAGTTCGGACTTGTTCACAGCGTCGACGAGCGCGGAAACCGAGTCATTGAGTGCGACCAATGAGCGGATTTCGGCTTCCGTGAGCGGGCCACGTTCACCAGAGCGGCGGGCGGCCACCAGCGCATTGGTTCGCGTCACGACCTCGCGGATCTGCGCGCTGACTCTGGCCTGACCGACACCACTGGCTTCCGATGCCTGCGCCTGTTTGGCCGTCGCTCGACCGAGCTGTGAAATAGCCGAGTCCAGCTGCTGGCGGGCCGCTTCGCGGGCAATCCGCCACGGCTCACGTTCGGGCGCAGAGGGCGCCTGCATCAGGGCAATGCTGTTGCTGACCACCAAGGTGGCCAACATGCGCTGTTGCGTCACGAGCACCGTACGTTGCGGAATACTCGCGATCTCGGTGGTCGCACGCCGCACCCACACCCATTCCGTGGCGCCAAGGACCACGAGGGCCACCAGACTCAGGGTGACAAGGCGCGCGAGGCGCTTATACGAGCCGGATTGCGCTCCGGCAGCACGAGTGGGCACGGCGTCGTGGGTTTACAGGGGCGACGACGTAGCCGGAACCGCGGCCGGAACATGCAGGTGACGTCGCTGCCTTTGAGTATCGGGCGCCATCGCAAGCACCGGCCTCAGTAATTCCGGGTGCCCAATTCCTGAACACTATTGCAATGTCCGCACAAGAAACGGCACCGGAGCCAAGGCGCCGATGCCGTCAGAGAAACCTGCTGCCACCACCTCGAAACGCGAGGGCGGCGACAGTGAACCACAATAGCTGGGGGGAGACTCGAACTCCCGACCTCACGATTATGAGTCGTGCGCTCTAACCGGCTGAGCTACCCAGCCCCTGTGCACCCACTGGAGCAACAGTGGGTCCGGGACAGCAAACGGCCGGCCCTTGCGGACCGGCCGAGTGCACTATGGCGGGGGCGGGATTTGAACCCGCGACCTTCGGGTTATGAGCCCGACGAGCTACCAGGCTGCTCCACCCCGCGGCAGTCTTGGGATATTAGTCACCTGGTGAGCAGAGTCAACCCCGGGAGCTCCCCCATCCCGGCGTCTGACGCGGCGTAAACTCCAGCATCGGCTGAAGCGACGCGCGGTACAGCAGAGCCAGCGCCGCGAGCACGGGTAGCAGGGAAATCGCTCCCACTGTCGTCACCAATGCGAGCGGATCGGTAGGCAGTTGGGCGACAAGGGCCATGAGCAACTGGTCCACCACACCCGACACGAGCCCAAGTCCGAGTCCTCCTGACAGGAAGTCGCCCAGCATGGGAAGCAACATCAGCAGGCAAAATCCCGCGGTGCCGAGCGCAGCGCGCCATGTGAACCGATTCACTCGACCATGCCAGCATCCGAGTGTCACAATCAGGAGCAACGCGAACGAAAACGCCGTACGCAAGGTCAGAATCGGCCATTGCTCGCTGCGCATGGGCGGTCGATCTCGTGTGCGCTTGGCCAGCACTTCCTTCGCGACCGGCACACCATAGACGGTCGTGGTAAGACGTTGCCACTGCCACCTCTGAAACGCCTCACTGGTCCCTTTCCGCACCGTAAACGGATTGTAGAGCCACCACACCAGGATGCGTGCAGCATAGGGCCGGACTTGCTCACCCCACGGAGCAACAACGGCGGGTGGAGTGTCCGCGCTACTCCACCGCCAGTACGCCAGTTGTACCCGGGACGGGTTGTCCCAGTCGCCTGCAAAGGCTTCGCCGAACGGTGCCTCGCGGGTGTGCGTGATTGGCGGCCGGTACACGGAACGCAATGCGAGTCCGCATACGACGGCCATCGTCGCTGCGAGGGGAAACATCACAACCGTCAACTGCAGGCGGCGCCACGGGTGAACCGGCAAGACCGAAAGGGCCTGCGATTGGCTAAGGAAAATCATGGCAGGGACCATCGCGGCAAACAGCGAAATGGCATTGCGACTCCCTGTATACGCGCCGTATGCGATCAGCGGAGGATACATGGCGCTCAAGACCACCAGAAGCCAGCGAGAGGGGCTCAGTGCCCACACCAAGCGCCACGTATCGAGCAGGCCTGGACCGCTGGTTGACGCAGGGCGCGACGGCAATCCGTAAGCACCACGCATCTTCATTGGTCTGGATTCCGACGAGTCGTACTCGAGCGATGCGCTCACTGCCGGTTCATATGCCCGCGTCCATTGCCGCCACACCAAGGGCAGCATCAGCAGCACCGCGGCAGTTGGCGCGAAGAGGCGCCATGGTTCGCCCAACCAATGCAACGCGACCAGTAACCATCCGATGGACAGGACGAACGCGCGCCGCTCCCGGAGCGCCTTCTCGCCTCCATCAGCAATCGGAGACTGCGCTGAGAGGAATGGCAGGAGGCAGGCCAAGACAAGCACGGCCACAACTTCAAGCCATGGCTGCGCAGATGCGTCGCTTTGCCTCGCGGCGATCGGTCCCGCGTGAACAGAACCGACGCGTACCCAACCAATTCCCCAAACCAGCAGCGACATCAGCACGAACGGCCCGAGACCGAGCAGCAGCCGTTGCGCAATGTGCAGAATGAATACCCGGCGCACAGTCATCGGCCAGAGTCGCTCCGCCAGCGAAGGCGTTGCGGGAACCATCACCGAGCTCGCCACCACCATGAAGAGGAGAGCCTGGAAGACACCCGCCGCCAGCCACGGCACATCGGTTGGGACTTGGCGCCCATGCACCATCGGCGCAAGCAGCGTCGACCCCAGTACCAGCATTCGAAGCGGTGTGGGCATGTTCCGACGCGGAAGCAACGTCCATACCAGGCCAACAAGGCTGGTCCCTCGCGGGCTCTCCAGCGACGCGCGGCCCCGCTCGACAAGCGAAGCGGACGGCTTCATGCCACCCGCTCCGCAGACAACGTCGGTTCCACTTGACTGTCCCGACTGGTGTACTCCACAAACAGCTCCTCGAGCGTGAGCGGCATGCCCTGCACGACATCACTCCCGAGTCGAGCCTGCAGCATGCGCTCCACGTCAGCTGCCGAGCCGCGCACCACCACGCGCCAAGTGCTCTGCACCATCCGGCGGCACAGCACGCCCGGCACCGTCTCCCAGAGTCCGTCATGCACGAGGGATGACGGCACCAGCATCAGCGCATGTTCCTCGCGCAACCCATCAAGGTTGGCATCCAGCGCCAGTCGCCCGTCATGCAACAGCACGGCGCGCCCGCCGAAGCGTTCGACATCGCTCAGGTTGTGCGAGGAGAAGAGCACACTGCTGCCTTCACCCTGCATCTGCTGCAGAATCGTGGCCAGGAAGTCACGCCGAGACACGGGGTCGAGCCCCGACGCCGGCTCATCGAGAATGAGCAGTTCAGGGCGATGACACACGGCACACAGGATGGCCAATTGCTGCCGCTGACCCTTGCTCATGTCGGCGTTCGACGACACCACGCGACCAAGATCGAAGCGTTCCACCAGCTCGCGCTCAAGTCGCACGTCCCACGTGGGGTAAACGCGCCGATACACCGACAACAGATCGGCCGCGCGCAGCGTGGCGGGGAACATTGGCAGCTCACTGGCAAAGCCGATGCGCTGCTTTACCGCCACCGGGTGACGCACCGGATCCAACCCGAACGCCAGCACGCGACCCTGACCAGGTTGAAGCAACCCCATGAGCAGATACAGCAGCGTACTCTTGCCCGCTCCATTTCGGCCGAGCAGCGCCACCGTTTCACCGGCTTCAATCGTGAGGGTCACATCCCGAAGCACGGGACGCCGTGCTTCGTAGGCAAAGGACACACGTTCACACAGCACAGGGGGTGGTACAGTCATGACTGGGGGCTGATTGGGGGGTGGTCAGAATTCACTGTGGAGTCCGCGGTACAGAGTCCGTCTTGCGGAGTCAGCGTTGGCGCGACGTCTTCGCTTCGGGGAGGAGTTCCTGCAGAGCACGCGCGACCTGATCGCGCACGACCTGCGGCGGCATACCCGATGCCAGCGCCTGCGCCACAAAGCCGTCCACCAGGTCGGCCCATGCCGCCTCCTGGGCGCGCTGTGCGCTCCGCCGGCGGGTGGACGGGGCCGCCGCAGACACGAAGGTGCCTCGGCCCTGCGCGCTCTCGAGAAACCCTTGGGCTTCGAGCTCATCATACGCCTTCTTTACCGTGAGCGGCGCTACCACCAATTGCTCACTGAGCTCGCGATGCGACGGCAGTCGGTCTCCCGCGGTCAGACGCCCTGACGCAATCGCCTCCACCACCTGACGCATCAGTTGGCGATACAGGGGCAATTCGGCGCCGGGCTGCAGCGGCAAGAACATAGGTGATATGTATAACTATATCACTTGAGCTGTCAAGAATGGCCCCAACCATCCGCGGCCACACCCTCGGAACTGCAGGCCGAGGGCTACCGCGCCGAGTCGTTCAGCGCGGTGCCCGCCTCCACCCGCCGTACCCGGTACAGCAACTCCTTCTCACCCTTCACCAGGCCGTGCTCCTCGCGCGCAATCCGCTCGAGGGTCGCGTCGTCCGTGCGCACCTGCTCCAGCGTGCGCCTCAGCACGGCCACCGTGTCACGCAGCACCTCGAGATCCGACTCCAACTGCTGCCGCTCGTCACGCTGCGTCCAGAGGTCACTCGTGCCGTACTCACCACCTTCCACGGCGTACACCAGCACCGCCAGCACGCCGGCGCCCCATGCGAGGCGCCGGAGCCAGATCCGTCCCGGCTTGTCCTTGTTGGCCATCTCTCAGCTCCCGGACGGAATGCGAAACATCAAATGCCGAACAGCGCGCCGCCCGGATACTCGGCGTAGGCTTCCAACTGCTCCTCGATCCGCAGCAACTGGTTGTACTTGGCCACACGATCGCTGCGCGACGGAGCACCCGTCTTGATCTGACCCGCCTGCGTGGCCACCGCCAGGTCGGCGATGAAGGTGTCTTCCGTCTCACCCGAGCGATGCGAGATGACCGCGTTGTAGCCCGCGCTCTTCGCCAGCTCAATGGCCTCGATGGTTTCCGTGAGCGTACCGATCTGATTGACCTTCACGAGAATGGCGTTGGCCACATCGTTCTCGATGCCCTTGGCCAGAATCTCGCTGTTCGTGCAGAAAAGATCGTCACCCACCAGCTGGCAGCGATCACCAATCATCTCGGTCAGCAGCTTCCAGCCGTCCCAATCGTTTTCGGCCATGCCGTCCTCGATGGACACGATGGGATACTGCTCCAGCCAGCCCGCGTACAGCTCGGCCATGTCCTTCGGCGAACGCGACGCGGCGCCGCTCTTCTTGAACTGATACTGACCACCGCGGAAGAGCTCACTCGCCGCCACATCGAGCGCGAGCGCGATGTCCTGCCCGGGACGATAGCCGGCCGCTTCGATGGCTTCCATGATGGCCTTGAGCGCCTCTTCGTCGCTGGCCAGGTTGGGCGCAAACCCACCCTCGTCGCCCACACCGGTCGAGAGCTTGCGACCCACCAGCACCTTCTTGAGGTGATGGAACACCTCGGTGCCCATGCGCAGGCCCTCGGCAAACGAGTCGGCGCCCACGGGGATGACCATGAACTCCTGGAAGTCCACCGTGTTGGTGGCGTGCGCACCACCGTTCAGGATGTTCATCATCGGCACCGGCATGGTGCGCGCCATGGGGCCGCCGAGATAGCGATAGAGCGGCAGTCCCACCTCGAGCGCCGCAGCGCGCGCCACCGCCATCGACACGCCAAGCATGGCGTTGGCGCCAAGACGGCCCTTATTCTCCGTGCCATCGAGATCGAGCATCGCGCGGTCGATCGCGATCTGATCGGTGGCATCCATGCCCTCGAGCGCTTCGGCAATCTCGGTGTTGACGTTGTTCACCGCCTGCTGCACGCCCTTGCCCATGTAGCGCGACGTGTCGCCGTCGCGCAGCTCCACGGCCTCACGCTCACCCGTGCTGGCGCCGCTCGGCACCGCCGCACGACCGGCCGCGCCCGTCTCGAGAATGACGTCCACTTCGACGGTGGGATTGCCGCGCGAGTCGAGGATTTCGCGGGCACTGACGGAAACGATGGGAGCCATGAGTGTCTTTGGGGAGAAAGAAAAAAGGAGCGGCGATCAGGTGGACAGTCGAGCTTCAGGTACAGAACGCACCGCACGCGCTTCGCGCGCGACGAGGGCCGGATCCACGCCGTACTCCGTGCGCAGACACTCCGCCATGGCTTCGCGTACCCGCTCCGCCAGCGCGTCCCGATCATCGTACGACAGGCCCGCCGTGGGAATCGGTTCGAGTATGTGCACGTATACCGTGCCCGGCGACGCGCGAAACTCGTCACGCGGATTGACTTCGATGGTGCCGTGAATGACCACGGGCACGATGGGCGCCCCGCTGCTGATGGCCAGCACGAAGGGGCCCTTCTTGAACGGCCGCAGCGCGTACTCCGCGCCGCGCGTGCCTTCCGGATACACGAGCACCGGATGGCCATCGCGGATGCGCTTTGCTGCGTCTTCATAGGCGCCAAAGGCCGCCTTGCGATTCTCGCGATCGATGTAGATGACGCCCACCGCGCGCGCCGCGGGTCCGAACAGCGGAATCTTCTCGAGCTCGCGCTTGGCCACAAACCCGTAGTGCGGCAACGCGTCGATCATGGCCGGAATGTCGAACCAGCTCACGTGGTTGGCGATGAACACGCGCGGCGCGCCCTTGACGAGGCTGTCGTCTCCGCGAAGCACCACCTTCACCCCGGCGGCGCGCAACAACCACCACGACCACCAGCGTGGCGCCTTCTCGTACACGCTGCCCGGCCCGGGCTTGATGCCGAACAACTGCGCCAACAACACCAGGCTGCCGAAAATCAGCGTGCCAAGCAGCAGGGCGATGAAGGTGATGGCGGTCCGGAACATTCCATCAAAGTTCGCCTTTTCCGGGACGCATTTCAACGACGGGTCGCGCAAAATGGTCGAAGCCCGTGGCATCCGTGCCCGACGTCACCATCACGGGGGGCTCGCCGGGGGCCTTGCCCTCAATGCGTCCAATGACGTGCAGGGGCCCGAGCTGCTCCGCGTCCCAGGCTGCCTTGAGCGCCGGCCAGGCTGCCGGAGGCACGGTGGCCACCAGCTCGTACTCCTCGCCGCTCCCCAGCGCCTCGCCCACTGCGCAGTCGGGGCCACAGGGCAGCGCTGCGCTGTCCATCACCACCCGCACGCCGCTGGCGGCCGCCAGGTGTCCCAGATCGGCCGCCAGGCCATCAGAAAGGTCAAGCATGGCCGTCACGCCATGCGCCGCGAGACGCTGTCCCTGCGCCAGACGCGGCCAGGGCTGCGCAAACCGCGTTCGCGCCCATTCGCGCGGCGCCTGCCCCTGCATCCAGGCGGCAAGGGCCTGCCCCGGCCCGCCCAGCTGGCCAGTCACGACGACCAGATCGCCCGGCGTGGCACCGGCGCGCGAAACGGGTCGTGCGGCGCAGCCAATGACCGTGAGCGTGATGCCAAACGTATCGCCGCGGCTCAGATTGCCCCCCACAATGCGGGCGCCGGCCGCGCGCACCACGCGCCCGATGCCTTGCGCCACGGCCTCGAGCCTGGGCTGCCACGCATCCGGCACCACGAAGGCCACCAGCACGAACTCGGCCACCGCGCCCATGGCTGCCAGGTCGCTGAGCGCCGCCGCGGCCGCACGATGTCCCACCTCGTCGGGCGAAATCCAGGCCGAGCGAAAGTGCACGTGTTCCACACAGGCATCGGTGCTCACCACACGCAGGCCATCGGTCCGTGAAGGCAACACGGCGGCGTCATCCCCGATATCCGTGGCCAGATCGCCCCAGGTGTGCATGAGGCGACGAATCACGTCGAACTCCTGCCCTTGCCCCATGGCCTGATTGTGGCGCAGTGCGCCCGCCGCGGCCGCGTTGTGTGAGGTGAACATGGGGGACTAGAAGATCACGCCGTCGCTGGTACGACGCAGCCGAATGAGTCCCTGCGGCGTGCCCACCCACATCCAGTTGGCGTCGGCCACCACGTCCAGCACGGGTCCAGGCAACTCCGATGGCACACGCATCACACGCAGCGCACCGGTGCTGCGCGACTGCACGACGAGCCCCGTGCTGCCGCTGACCCACATCGCGCGCTCGTCGATGCCCACGCGTGTCACCTGACCGATCTGCGGCAGGGACAGCTCATCGAGGCGGCGTGGCGCACGTCCCCCGCGCGGAGCGACCGACAACACCGCGTCGTCGGTGGCCGCGAGCAACACCGTGTCATGCCAGGCAATGCTGCGCACCGGTCGCCGCAGCGCCGGATCATCACCGGCGGGCCGGGACAATACGCCACCACCGGCCTCCGCACGCGGCATGGCCACCAGCCCCCCCTCGGTGCCCATCCACAACGTGTCGCCGACAAACTGCAACGCGTACACCGGCACATTCTCCAGCAGACGTACACCCAGGCCACGTGTCTCGCGCGGCTTGCTGTCCGACGAATCGACAATGGACAGCACACCACGCGGTGTACCAATCCACACGCCGTCTCCACGTGGGGCCACGGCCAGCACGCGCTCGTCGGGCAAGCCGTCGAGTGCCGTCCACGCGGTCATGTCTTCGTTGCCATCGAGCCACACCCGCACAAGCCCTCGGGCCGTGCCCATCCACGCGCGATTGCCACGCGTGGCCAGCGCGAAGGTGCGCACACCGGCCAGTGGCACCGCAATCGTGCCGTCAATCCATCGCCAGCGCTGCAGGTCGCTGGTGGTGAAGCTCAAACCACCACGAAACGACGACAATCCCAGTCCGGCCACCCACACACCGTCGGCGGCCAGCGCGAGCGCACCAACACCCGGTTCCTGCAAACCGAAGCGCAGCGGTTCGGCCTGCAGAAAGTTGGGATCGAGTCGGAACAGGCCTTCCCCGGTCGTACCCAGCCAGACTTCACTGGTGCGATCGGGTGAGGCGGCGCCACTCGACAGGGCAAACGGCCGCAAGGATCGATTGGCCTGCTGTGTACGCAACAACGCCTGCGGCTGCGCGCGCAGTGTGGGGAACCGCGCGTAGAGTTCGTTGAGGCCACCGGACACCACCACGCTGTTGGCCGCCGGCGGCCCGGGCATGGGCGTGGTGAGCCCAATGCGCGACACCCGCGTCCACTGCCCCCCGGCACGCACGAACGCGTCGCCCGTGCCGCGCTTGTCGAAGGCAATGACGTCGGGCACGCCCGTCAGCATGCTGCGCTGCAGCTGCATGGTTTCGGGACGATAGATCAGCACACCACCCGGCACACCAAGCCACAGCGCGTCTTCGAACGGATCACCGGCCATGACGGTGATGGACATCTCGCCCATGTCGGCATCGCGCGTGAGCGGCGGCAGCCAGGCACTGCGCAGCCGGTCGTACACGGCAATGCCCCCGCTCGCCGCGGCAAACACGTAGCGCCGCGACACGGCCACGCCGTCAATGTTGGCAAAACTGCCGATACGCTGTCGGTCATCGTTGCGGCCAAACATGGCGCGCGGCGCCGCCCCCGAGCCGCCGCCTCCCGCTCCGGCCGGTACACAGGCAGACACGCCACTCGCGAGAACAAGCGCGGCCACCATGCGGAGCAGGTTTGACGCCATGCCGGGAATCGTCATGCCGGAATCTACACCCCTGTGATCGCGGCTCAGCGCAGGGCCGGCAAACGACCCAGCACGCAGGCATTCGGCGTCGCCGCGGCCGAAATCCGGGTCACCGCATGGTCTGGCGCGCGATCCAGCAGCCCGAATGCGTCAGGCAGCGCCTGCAGCACGCGGTCGAGTGTGTGGCCATGCAACGCGGCCTGTCCGTCCGCGAGCGCGCGAGCCTGCACACACTCGGCCGCCACGCCATGTACTGTGGCCGCCACGGCGGCTGCTGCACGCGCCGTGGCTCCCTGGCCGAGCAGCGCCACAATGAGACCCGTGAGTGCATCACCGCTGCCGCCTGTGGCCAGCACCGGCGTGCCATGCGGGACGACCAACACTTCCGCAGCCTTGGGCGCCGCCACTAATGTGGGCGTGCCCTTGAGCAGCACCACGGCATTGACGCGGTCGGCAAGGTCCTGGACTCGCGCCACGCGCTGTTCCCACTCGGCAGGCAACAACGCCCCCGTCATGCGGGCAAACTCGCCGGGATGTGGGGTGCACACGGCCTGCGGGGTGTCACGCAGCCAATAACGCAGCAGCGACGCCGTGTCGGTGCCGAGCGCATTGGCCGCGTCGGCAGCCAACCACAACGCATCGGCGTCGAGCACCAGGGGACCGGTGCGATAGGTGTCGATGAGTCGCTGCAGGACCTGCGACGAAAGACGCGACCTGCCAAGTCCGGGGCCGATGGCCAACGCTTCGTAGCGCGGCACCTGCCCGCTTTCGCTGGGCGTCAGGCGCATGGCGTCGACCTGCCGCGAGGCTGCCAGCGGTGGCCATTCGTGCGCGATGACCTGCAGCAAGGTGGACTGGATGGCCGATACACTTGGCGCATCAACCACGGCATGCACCACACCGGCACCCGCTGCCAGCGCCGCCTTGCACGCCAATACAACGGCTCCCGCCATGCCCGTGTCACCGCCGGCAATGCCGACACGCCCCCGCACGCCCTTGTGCGCATTCCACGGCGCGCGCGGCAGCCACGGCGCCAGTGTGTGCGGCGGACACCACCACGCGGTCTGGGCGTCCGTGGCCAGGTCCGTGGCGGTACCCAGACCAATATCCACCACGGACACGGCGCCCGCGGCCGCACGCTGCTGCAGCAGGCCGCGCTTGAGTGTGCCAAAGGTGATGGTGTGATGCGCCACCACACCGCCTTCACTCAACGCACCGCTGTCGGCATCCAGGCCACTGGGCAGATCCAGCGAAACGATAGTGGCACCACGCACGCGCGCAGCATGGATGGCCGCACACCAGGGCTGGAGCTCTGGACGCAACGCGCCGCGATGACCGGTGCCAAGCAGGCCATCCACCACCAGCGCGGCCGCAAGCTCTGGTGTACCGGCGACACCATCCGACACGCCGTGTGCCAGTGGCCCGGCCGTGCGCACCCACAGTTCGGCGGCGCGCTGCGCATCGACCGTGGCCGGCGGCGCCGCCGCCCACACGCGCACCCGCACTCCGGCGCGATACAACTGTGCGGCCACGATGTACGCGTCACCGCCATTGTTGCCGCGGCCCGCCAACACCTCCACACCGGCATGAAGACAATCGCCGTGCTCAGCAAGAATGACCGCTGCGGCTTCCGTGCCGGCGCGGCACATGAGGGCAAACGACGGCGTGCCGGCCGCAATGGCCGCTTCGTCGGCCGCGCGGGATTGAGCGGCCGTGGTCACGCGTAACGCGCGTGGAACCGGGGCGCTCACACGGCCCCTGTCCGGAGCATCAGACGGTAAACGTCAGACGTTGGCCGTGCCCCAGGGATAGGACCGCTCGAATGCGTCGGCGAACTCGAACACGCCGAAGAAGTCATCGCGCGAATCCTGCGGCTGGCTGATGAGCAGCCCCATGTCCACGAGCGTGAACACGATGTCGCCAATGTCGCTGGTGCTGCGCACGCCCCAGTGCTCCAGCACCAGACGCGCCATCACACCAAAGCGTTGCAACGCCAGCTCGCGGCAGGCGTGCGCCAACTCCGGCCCGGTAATATGACGCCGTTCGGTGAGCTTCCCCTGGCAATGCTCCAGCGACGAGAGCACAAACAGATACGCGCGCTCGTCGAACCGCTGCTCACGCAAGCGGATCTGGTCCATGATGCCTTCACGGAATGCCAGCTCGGTCACCGGATATTGCTCCTCACCTGTGCAGAAAAAAGGCCACCCCGAAAAATGCAGGCCATTCGGGGTGGCCACAACCTCAAATGGTCCCAATCTCAGCCCACGTTGGACGGCTCGAGATACAGCGGGTAGCGATCGGCAAGTGCCTTCACATCGGCGCGCACTGCCGCCAGCACCGCGCCATCTTCCGGCGCACCAATTACCCGATCGATGAGCACGGCAATCTGCTCCATGGCCTCGACACCCATACCCCGCGTCGTCACGGCCGGCGTGCCAATGCGAATGCCGCTGGTGACAAAGGGCGACTGGGTCTCGTTGGGTACGGTGTTCTTGTTGACCGTGATGCCGGCCGCATCCAGCGCCTTTTCCGCCACCTTGCCGGTGAGACCCTTGTTGCGCAGGTCCACCAGCATGAGATGGTTGTCCGTGCCGCCCGACACAATGTGATAACCACGCGCCACGAGCGCGGCCGCCAGCACCTGGGCATTGCGCACCACCTGCTGGCAGTACGCCGTGAATGACGGCTGCAACGCCTCATGGAATGCCACCGCCTTCGCGGCAATGACATGCTCCAACGGTCCGCCCTGCATGCCGGGGAACATGGCCTTGTCGATGGCCTTGGCGTGTTCCGCCTTGCAGAGAATGATGCCGCCGCGCGGACCACGCAGGGTCTTGTGCGTCGTGCTCGTCACCACATCGGCGAAGGGCACGGGCGACGGATACACCCCCGTGGCGGCCAGCCCCGCGAAGTGCGCCATGTCCACCCAGAAGATGGCGCCCACTTCCTTGGCGATATCGGCAAACGCCTGCCAATCGACGACACGAGAATACGCACTGTATCCCGCCACGATCATCTTCGGCTTGTGCGCCCGTGCCTGCGCCCGCATGTGCTCGTAGTCGATGAGACCATCACCGGTCACACCGTACGACACGGCGTTGTACAACAGTCCTGAGAAATTGACCGGCGAGCCGTGCGTGAGGTGACCGCCCTGCGAGAGGTCCATGCCGAGGAAGGTCTCACCCGGCTTCATGAACGCGAGGAACACCGCGGCATTGGCCGACGCGCCGCTGTGCGCTTGCACGTTGGCGTGTTCGGCACCAAAGAGCTGCTTCAGGCGATCAATGGCCAGTTGCTCCACCTTGTCCACCACTTCGCAGCCACCGTAGTAGCGCTTGCCCGGCAAGCCCTCGGCGTACTTGTTGGTGAGCGGCGACCCCATGGCTTCCATGACCGCCGGCGACACGAAATTCTCGCTGGCGATGAGCTCGATGCCATCACTCTGGCGCCGCGTTTCCTCTTCAATCAGCTCGGCGATCTGTGGGTCCACCGCCGAGAGGGCACCACCCGGTGGCAGACGATCCCAGTCGGACCAGGCCGCACTCGCAGCAGCACTCATGCGTCATTCCCCGGGCGCTCGGCCCCGTTGTGTTCGTTGGTCTGTTCGATCTTGGCCACACGCGTTTCGTGACGGCCACCTTCGAAATCGGTTTCCAGCCAGGTGCGCAGGATGGCGATCGCGTCCTCGTCGGACACGAAGCGCGCCGGTAACACGAGCACATTGGCGTCGTTGTGCTTGCGCGCCAGCGCCGCGATTTCCGGGTTCCACACCACCGCCGCCCGCACATTGGGATAGCGGTTGGCCACATACGACATGCCAAGACCCGTGCCGCAGAGCAGCACGCCGCGATCGGCCGCGCCGTCGGACACCTGCTGGGCGAGCGGATGCGCGTAGTCGGGATAGTCGGTACTGGCGGTGCTGTGCGTACCGATGTCCTCCACCTGATAGCCCAGGTCGGCCAGCACCGTGCGCAAGCGTTCCTTCAGCTCGAAGCCGGCGTGGTCCGACGCGATCGGGATGCGTTCGCCGGGACGTGCGTGTTCCACCATGTTCGTCTCGCTGGGCTCAGGATGAACGGAGGTCAGGATTCCTTGTTCGGATACTGCGGCCACGTACGCATCATGCCACGAACGGCCTGAATGCGCTGCTCGGCCACACGATCGGCGGCCTTGTACGTGGGAAGGCCCGTGCTCTTGGCCAGGGCAAAGACGCTCAACACCGTGTCGTAGATCTCATCGGCCTTGCGCAGCGAGCGATCGCGGCTCCAGCCCGTGAGTTCGCTGTACACGTTGATCACGCCGCCGGCATTGGCCACGTAATCGGGAGCATACAGAATGCCACGCGACTCGAGCTCTTCGCCATGGCGATCCTCGAGCAACTGATTGTTGGCGGCACCGGCCACGATCTCCACCTTGAGCTGCGGGATGGTGTCATCGTTGATGATGCCACCCAGCGCGCAGGGCGCAAAGATGTCGGCCTTGACCCCATAGATGTCGGACAACGGCGCGGCCGTCGCGCCCAGCTCCTTCACCACCTTGTCCACGCGCGTCACATCGATGTCCGTCACCACGAGGTCGGCGCCGGCCTTGTGCAACTCGCGCGCCAGGTAACCACCCACGTGCCCGAGGCCTTGAATGGCCACCGTGCGGCCGGTGAGTTCCTTGCTGCCCCAACGCTGGAAGGCCGAGGCCTGGATGGCGCGAAACACGCCGCGCGCCGTCACACTCGACGGATCACCCGACTTGGACCCGATGCCGGTGACGTAGTCCGTCTCCATGTGCACGAAGTCCATGTCCTCCACCGACGTGCCCACATCTTCCGCGGTCACGTAGCGGCCGCCGAGCGAATCGACGAAGCGGCCGTGCGCCCGGAACAGCATCTCGCGCTGCGTGGTCTTGTTGTCGCCGATGATGACCGACTTGCCGCCGCCGAGGTTGAGACCGGCCACGGCGTTCTTGTATGTCATGCCACGCGAGAGGCGCAGCGCATCGATGACGGCCTCCTCGTCGGAGGCGTAGTTCCAGAAGCGCGCACCACCGAGCGCAGGCCCGAGCGTGGTGTCGTGAATGGCGATGATGCCGCGATAGCCCGACGCCTTGTCGTGGCAGAACACGACCTGCTCGTGGCCCATCTCGGCGATGGTTTCGAAGTAGCGCATGGGACGACCGTATGTTCAGTCGGGAAGTGATCCGTCGGCGGCCGCCGCAGCGGCCAGCGTTTCACGCGCGATGACGATACGCTGGATCTCGGAGGTGCCTTCGTAGATCTCCGTGACCTTCGCGTCGCGCATGTGGCGCTCGACGGGATAATCGGTCACGTACCCGTAGCCGCCGTAGATCTGCACGGCCTGGGTGGTGACCCACATGGCGGTCTCCGTTGCGAAGAGCTTCGCCATGCTGCTGAAGCGGGTGACCCGTTCTCCCCGCTCCTTCGCGGCCGCCGCCGTGTGCAACAACGTGCGGGCAGCGGTAATGCGTGTGGCCATGTCGGCCAGCTTGAACTGGATGGCCTGGAACTCGGCAATCGCCTTGCCGAACTGCTTGCGCTCGGTCATGTAGCGCGCGCTGGCTTCGAGCGCGGCGCGGGCAATGCCCACGGCCTGCGCCGCAATGCCAAGCCGTCCATGATCGAGTGAACCGAGCGCGTAGGTCAGGCCCTTGCCCTCTTCACCCACCAGACGATCGGCCGGCACCCGGCAGTTGTCGAGCACAATCTGCAGCGTGGGCGAAGCCCGCAGCCCCATCTTGTTTTCCTTCTTGGTCAGATGGAAGCCGGGCAGATCGGGGGTGAGAATGAAGGTGCTGATGCCCTTGCTGCCGCGGCGTGCGTCGGCCGTGTCGGTGCGCGCCATGCAGAGGATGACCTGCGCCTCGTTGCCGTGCGACACCCAGGCCTTGGTGCCGTTCAGCACCCAGTGGTCGCCGTCGCGCACGGCCTGCGTGCGCAGGCTGCCGGCATCGGAACCGGCCTCCGGCTCTGAGAGCGCGAAGGCACCCAGCCACTCCCCGCGCGCCATGCGCGGCAGGAAGGTCTGACGCTGCGCGTCGTTGCCGAAGTTGAGGATCATCTGCGTGGGCAGCGAGTTGTGCACACTGAGTGTCACCGCCGCTGTCGCATCGCCCACGGCGATTTCTTCGAGCGCCAGCAGATAGCTCTGCGCGTCGAGTCCCAGCCCCTCGTACTGCTCGGGGATGAGCATGCCCAGAAATCCGAGCTCGGCCATCTGCGTGATCATCGCGCGATCGAAGCGCGATTCGCGGTCACGCTCACCCGCCAGCGGCGTGAGTTCACGCTGCGCGTAGTCGCGCGCGAGGCGCTGGATTTCCTGCTGTGTGTCGGTCAGGTGGAGCAAACCCATGTCGTGCAGCCCTCAGTACTGGTAGAAACCGCGACCGGCCTTGCGGCCGTACCAGCCGGCGGCCACGTACTTGCGCAGCAGCGGACAGGGGCGGTACTTGGGATCGCCGAGGCCCTCGTGCAGCACCTCGAGAATGGCCAGACAGGTGTCGAGCCCGATGAAGTCGGCCAGCGTGAGCGGCCCCATGGGATGATTCATGCCGAGCTTCATCACCGTGTCGATGGCCTCCGGCGTACCCACGCCTTCCATCACGCAGTAGATGGCTTCGTTGATCATCGGCATGAGAATGCGATTGGCCACGAAGCCCGGGTAGTCGTTCACTTCCACCGGCGTCTTGCCCAGCGCGCGCGACAGGGCCATGACCTGCTGCGTGGTGGCGTCGCTGGTGGCGAGACCGCGAATGACTTCCACCAGCTGCATCACCGGCACCGGATTCATGAAGTGCATGCCGATGACCAACTCGGGGCGCTTCGTGCGCGCCGCGATCTCCGTGATGGAGATGGAGCTGGTGTTGCTGGCCAGAATGGCGCCGGCCGGCGCGAGGCGATCGAGATCCTCGAAGATGCGGAACTTGAGATCCACCCGTTCGGTGGCCGCTTCCACCACGATCTGCGCATCGGCGACGGCATCGAGTGCGGTGGCCGTGCTGATGCGACCCAGCGCGGCTTCGGCAGCGGCCGCTTCGAGCGCGCCTTTCTTGACCTGACGGTCGAGGTTCTTGGCAATGGTGTCGCGACCGCGCGCCAGTGCATCGGCACTCACGTCGATCATGGTGACGGCATGCCCGCTCGTGGCGAACACATGGGCAATGCCATTGCCCATCTGACCGGCGCCCACCACGGCGGCGCGCTGCACGGGGCTGCTCTCGGAAACCGACATCTCTGCCACTCCTCTTACGCGTGCGATGTTTGCAAGTCGTGAGACGTACGGCGCGGGCGGGATGCCCACAGCACGGCGCCTCCAAGCACGAAGGCCGCAGCCAGTCCCCCTTCGGGGCCCCAACTGCCACCGGTCAACCAGTCGGGACCGTGCACCGTGGCACGGTATCCCGGTGTCGCAAACGGCAGCCCACTCACCGGCAGGTGCAGCACGGCCGCCATGATCCAGTTCCACGCGAGATGCGCCGTGAAGGCCGCCGGCACGCCGGCACGCTCGCGCACGAGCGCGAGTCCCCACCCCGCCAGCATCACCAACGCCGTGGTGCGCACGCCGGCTCCCGGATTGGTGAGATGCACGAGGCCAAACAGCACACTCGTCACCAGCCGGGCCGCCACATTGGCTCCGTTTTGAGCCACCGTGGCACTCGCCGTGTCACCCGCGGACTCCTGAAACGCCTCACGGAACGCCGAGTAGAGCGTGCCGCGAAACGCCAACTCTTCCCACAACGCCGCCGGTCCGAGCACCACCAGCAATCGCAGCGCCGTGCCCCACCACGTGTCCTGCATGAACACCGGCGGGGCGACGCGCTCGAAGCGCAGCCAGCCTCCCAACCACAACAGCAGCGCCGTGCCGCCGATCAGCGCGGTACCAAGCAGCGCACCGACCGTCAGACGACGCCAGTGCCAACTGCCCTCGGCAAAACCCAGTTGCGTCCACGACTGCGGCTCGGCCTGTCGGAACACCACCAGCGTGCCCGCCAGCGCGCCAATCAGCATGCTGACCGGGTACATCGGCACCGGTTCACCAACCAGTGCCGACACACCTCCCCAGAGCGGGCCCGCGAAGGACTCGAAGAGCAGTTGCGCCACGAGCCACACCACGACAAACCCGCCAAGTCGCCACAGCAGCCGGCCCGCGCGGGCCCAGCCTGGCACGCTCACGTCACTCAGCCGACGCGTTCCACAGAAAGGGCCACCGCGTCACCACCACCGAGGCAGAGCGTCGCCAAACCGGTACGGGCCTGGCGATCGATGAGCGCGTGCAACAGCGTGACCAGCACGCGCGTGCCGCTGGCGCCAATCGGGTGACCCAGCGCAATGGCGCCGCCGTGCACGTTCACACGAGTGGCGTCCCAGCCCAGTCCTTCGCCGTCGGCCAGGGCCTGGCTCGCGAAGGCTTCGTTGGCCTCGATCAGGTCGTAGTCGCCGATGCTGGTGCCGGCCTTGGCCATGAGATTCTTGACCGCCGTGATGGGCGCAAAGAACAGGTCGCGCGGATGGCCCGCACCCGTGGCGTAGCCGGTGATGCGCGCCAGAATGTTCAGACCGTGCTCACGCGCGTAGGCTTCACTGGTCACGACCACCGCCGCGGCGCCGTCGTTGAGCGACGAGGCATTGCCGGCCGTCACTGACAGGTTGCTGTTGTCGCCGCCCTTGCTCGGGAAGGCCGGACGCAGCTTGCCAAGCGAATCGGTCGTGGTGTCGGCGCGCGGTCCTTCGTCCGCGCTGATGACCGTCGGCCCCTTCTTGCCCGGAATCTCCACGGGCACGATTTCCGCCGTGAACTTGCCGGCCTGCTGCGCGGCCACGGCCTTCGTGTGTGACGCCGCCGCAAACGCGTCCTGTGCGTCGCGCGAAACTCCGGCCTTCTCTGCCGTGTATTCAGCGTGCGAGCCCATGTGCACATCGCAGGTGCTGCACCAGAGCCCGTCCTTGATCATGCCATCGACCATGGTCTGGTCACCCAGCTTCACGCCACCACGCATGCCGTACACGTAGTGCGGCGCGTTGCTCATGCTTTCCTGCCCACCAGCCACGATGACCTGCGCATCACCGGCCTTGATGGCCTGCGCGGCCAGCATCACGGCCTTGAGACCGGAGCCGCACACCTTGTTGATGGTCAACGCCGACGCCGTGTTGCTGACGCCCGCCTTGAGCATGGCCTGCCGGGCCGGGGCCTGACCCGTGCCACCCTGCAGCACGTGGCCCATGATCACTTCCTGTACCGCGTCCGGGGACACGCCGCTGCGGGACAGGGCGGCCTTGATGGCGATGGCGCCGAGATCGGACGCCGACAGGGAGGCCAGGCCTCCGAGATACCGCCCGATCGGGGTGCGCGCGGCACCGACGATGACGGGCTGGCGGGAAAGGTCGGTCATGATCGAAAGAGCGACTGCGGGAAAGCGGCGACCCGCGGGACCGCCGCGCGGCACGATCGGGAGTGACATCGCGCACCGTCCCCAAAGGGGGCAGCCCCTCAAAATAACCAGAGTGAGGGGTTGAGGAGCAGGCCGACTTTCCACGATGTTCCGATATGCGACCGAACCAAGCCCTTCCCCGGTCCCTGCCCCGGCGCGTCATGACGCACCCGGGCATTCTGACCACCCTGCTGGCCTTCGGCCTCTCCGGCCTCTGCCTGCTACCGGCCCGTTCCCACGCACAGGGTGGTCCGCCCCGGCAGCCTCCGACCGGCAAGCCGCCGGTGGGCAAGGCGCCGGTAGCGCCAGCCGCTGCGGGACCAACCCTCGCCATCCCCTACGCCCGCATTCAGGGCGAGGTGTACGACAGCGTGGCCATGGCCCCACTGGCCCAGGCCACGGTGCAGTTTGTCGACGCGCAGAACCCCAGCAGTGTGCGCAGCGTGCGCACCGATTCCCTGGGCAGCTTCGTGCTCGACTCGGTGCGCCTCGGCAGCTACCTCGTGGGCATGATTCACCCGCAGCTTGATCGCCTCGGCCTCGACACGCGCGTGGTGCAGGTCAATGTGCCGCAAGCGGGGGACCAGACCCTGCCGCTGGCCGTGCCGGGACCGGCCACCATTCTCGCCACCGTCTGCCGCAACGCGGGGGCCGACATGGCCGAGGGCGCCTGGGTGGGTCTGGTGCGCACCGCCAATGGGGCGCCGCTGGGCGGTCCCGCGCGCGTGCGCGCGCAGTTCCGCGAAACCGTGATTTCGGGCAGCGGCCTGCAGCGCCGCTTCCCCACCCGCTTTGCCGACGCGAGCAGCACCGGGGCGTTTGCGGTCTGCGGCCTGCCCGCCGATGCACAGATCACTTCACGCGCCTACGCCGGCTCGGACTCGAGCGGCGTCGTGGAGTACAAGGTGCCAGCGCACGGCCTGCTCGTGCGCGACATCATCATCGCCAACCCGAAGCGGGTCGCCACGACGGGCGCCGCGGGTCGCACGCTCTCGCAACTCAAGGGCACAGGCCGCGTGCGCGGCACCGTGCGCGACTCCCTGGGCCGCCCACTGCTCGGCGCGCGCGTCACCCTGCCGGGTGCAGTCGGCCAGGCCGAGTCGAATGCCAATGGACAGTTCGCGCTCGACTCACTCCCCGGTGGCAGTTGGATGATCGAGGCCCGCGCCGTGGGCTTCGAGCCCCTGCGTGTACCGGTGGACATTCTCGACGACGCTGAAGCCAACGCCGTCATCAACATGGCGTCACTGACGCCCACCGTGGACACGGTGCGTGTGCAGGCGGATCGCTGGGCGCAGCAGATGGCGGGCTTCGAGGAACGCAAGAAGATCGGCGGCGGCTACTACATGGACGATGCCTTCCTGCAGCGTCGCAACGCGCAGTACACCGCGGACATCTTCCGCGCGACGCCCGGCGTGCAGGTGCAGCCCGGCAACCTGGGATCTGACCGCGTCATGATGCGTGGCAACGCCGGCACCGGCACCTGCGTGCCGGCGGTGTTCCTCAACGGGGTGCTCACACCCGCACCCGGTGGCATCCTCGACAACCTCGTCAATCCGACGGACATCCGCGCCGTCGAGGTCTATCCGCGCACGGGCAGCGTGCCCATTCAGTTCCAGGATCGCAACGGCTGCGGCTCCATCGTCATCTGGACCGGCGCGCGTCGACCGCGCTGAGCACGGGACTGCCTATCGCGGATTGCACGGATTGAAGCGGGAGCGGCAGGATGTGCGGCACTGGCATCCTGCCGTTTTTTTTTGGCTGATTTGGATTGCCGCGACACCGGCACTCGGTGCATCGGCGAGATCGTCAACCGCTCACGCAGAGAGACGGAGGGCGCAGAGTTCGCAGAGGAAAAGCAGCACGTTCCCATTGATGTTTATCCGTGCAGTTTCCGCTACATCCGCGTGATCCGCGACAAGGCAGTTGAGCCCAAACTGCAGTGCTCTGCGAACTCTGCGGCCTCATTCTCTCTGCGTGAGCTGTTGTACCAATTGGCGGCCGAAGCCGAGCCGGCCCTCAAATGCCGTACCGGCGGCCGATCCAGTCAACAACTTTGTCGCGGATCACGCGGATGGGGCGGAAACCACACGGATCAGATACGAGCCCAAAACGGATCACTTCCTCTACGGTCACTGCAGTCCTCCTGCAGTTTCCGTTTGAATCCGTGCCATCCGTGATGGTCAGTTGACCCAAACCACGACCCAGAACTCAGTCGTCGTACCCGACCACCAGATTCATGCCTGCCTGACGCGCCCGCTCGACCGCCGTGCCGGCCGTCGTCATGAGCCCGTCCACACCGGTGATGCCCTCCGACACCTCAGCCACACCAATCGAGAGCGTGCAGCGCGCGCCCTGGTAGTCGCCGGCAAACACATGCCGCTGCATGCGCTCGCGGATACGCTCGGCCAGCACCAGACCGCCCGAGAGCTCCGTGCTGGGCAGCAATACCGCGAATGCCTCGCCGCCCACGCGACCCACCACGTCTGTCGTTCGCGACTCCTGACGGCACACCCAGGCAATCGCACGCAGCCACTCGCTGGCAAACCCTTCGCCGTGCTGCGCCACCGTGTCCGCAAAATTGTCCGGATCCACCAGCAACATCGTGAGTGGTTGTCCGTAGCGCCGAGCACGGGCCACTTCCGACTGCGCCACGTCGAAGAACGCCCGGCGCGCCGCCACACCCGTGAGATAGTCCGTGGTGCTTGACGCATCGTCACGCGTCTGCTCTTCGAGCTTGCGACGCTCCGACTGATCGTGCGTGACCACGGAGAAGCCCAGCGCCTCGCCCGACGCGCCACGCAGGGCCGTGATGACCGTGTTCGACCAGAACAGCGTACCGTCCTGCCGCTGGCGGTGCCCCTCTTCCTCACACCAGCCGTTGCGCGCCGCAAGGGCGAGCGTGTCCTGGAGGTAGCTGTCCCCATGGTCCGCCGGCAGCAGCACCGTCATGGGTTGCCCCACCACCACCGAGGCCGGCCACTGATGCACACGCTCGGCCGCTTCGCTCCAGCTGTCGATGCGCCCCTCACGATCGATCGTGTAGATCGCATACTCGCGCACCGCGCCTTCCACCGCATGCAGCCGCTGCTCGAGCCGGCTCACCAGCCCACGCGCACTGGCCAACTCCGCCGCATCAGTGGCGACCGCCACGATGCGACCCGTGGCCACCTTCACCAATGACAGAAACACCCCGTGCTGCGAGCCGGGCGCCAGCAACTCCACGCTGTCGACAATCACGCCACGCGGACTGTCGAATCCGCGCACGCGCGCCGAGAGGTCGGGGGCAATGGTATTGAGTGCACCCACCAGATCTTCAAGGGACCCGGTGGGCGTGAACGGCGACAACAGACGCCGCGCGGCCAGGTTGGCCACCTCCACCCGCCCATCCTCGTTGAGCTCCACGAGGCCGACGGGCGAAAGCAGAAACAGGTCGAGCAGCGCCTCGGGGGTCACGCCGTCGCCTCCGACTTGGCGTCGGAGGAAGCGGCATCAGCCGGGGCAGCGGCTCCGCCGGACGCCGGTACCAGCGCCCGGGTGGACACCTCGTGCAGCAGTCGCTCCAGAAAGGCGTCCTGCGTCATGATGTCCTGCTTCTTGCCGGCGCCGCGTGTGCGCAGCGCCACCGTCTGTTCTTCCGCTTCGCGCCGACCGATCACGCACATGTAAGGCACCTTCTCCACCTCACCCTCGCGCACGCGGTAGTTCAGCGTTTCGTTGCGCGCATCGAGCGTGGCGCGGATGCCGTGCTTCTTGAGGCGATCCACCAACGCCTGCGCATGCTCGTTGTAGTCGATCGCGATGGGAATGACACGCACCTGCTCGGGCGCGAGCCACACCGGGAACGCGCCACCGAAGTGTTCGATGAGAATCGCGATGAACCGCTCGAACGACCCACTCACCGCACGATGGATGACCACCGGCCGGTGCGGTGCGTTGTCCTCGCCCGTGTACGTGAGGTCGAAGCGTTCGGGCGCGTTGTAGTCGAGCTGAATGGTGCCCAACTGCCAGGCGCGGCCAATGGAGTCGGTCACGTCGAAGTCGATCTTGGGCCCGTAGAACGCGCCGTCGCCTTCCTTCATCTCGTACGCTCGGCCCGTGCTCTCGAGCGCCGCGCGCAACGCCGCCTCGGCGCGATCCCAGAGCTCGTCGCTGCCGATGCGCTGTTCGGGACGCGTGGCAAACTTGAGCGTGGCCGTGAGCCCAAACGTGTCGTAGTAGCCGAGAATGAACTCCAGGAGGAAGCGCACTTCCTCGGCAATCTGGTCCTCACGCAGGAACACGTGACAGTCGTCCTGCGAGAACTGCCGCACGCGCGTGAGACCCGACAGCGCGCCAGACAGCTCGTTGCGGTGCAGCACATCGAACGTCACGTAACGCACCGGCAGTTCGCGATACGAGTGCTTGTGCGAACCAAACAGCACGTAGTGCGACGGGCAGTTCATGGGCTTGAGCGACATGTCATGCTCGCCCGTCTCGTTGTCGAGCACGAGGAACATGTTCTCCTTGTACTTGCCCCAATGCCCCGACTGTTCCCACAGCATCTTGTTGTACAGGAGCGGCGTCTTGACCTCCTGGAAATCCTCCGCCTGCCGCTCACGCACGAAGCCTTCGAGCGTGTTGTACAGCGTGGTGCCCTTGGGCGTCCAGAAGGCCGCGCCCGGCGCCTGCGGAAAGAGCTGGAAGAGCCCCAGCGACTTGCCCAGCACGCGGTGATCGCGCTTCTTGGCCTCCTCGAGATTGTGCAGGTGCGTCTCGAGCTCGTCCTTCTTGAAGAAGGCCGTGGCGTAGATGCGCTGCAGCATCTGCCGCTTCACGTCGCCGCGCCAGTACGCGCCCGCCGTGTGCAGCAGCTTGAAATGCTTGAGGTGTGACGTATCCGGCACGTGCGGCCCACGACACAGATCGATGAACGGGCCGTCGGTGTACGTGCTGATGACCTCGTCCGTGCCGTCGAAATCGGCGAGGCGCTCCAGCTTGAGCGGGTCGTCGGCAAAGCGCTGCTTCGCCTCCTCCAGCGTCACCTCCTCACGCACAAACGGATACTTCTCGGCCACCACCTTGCGCATCTCGGCCTCGAAGGCCGCGAGGTCCTCGGGCGTGAAGGGCTTCTCGACTTCGAAGTCGTAGTAGAAACCATCGTCGATGGCCGGACCGAACCCGATCTTGGCGTCCGGGCGCAGCCGCCGCACGGCCGTGGCCAGGATGTGCGCGCCACTGTGGCGCAGCACGGCCAGGGCCCGCGGGTCCTTGTCGGTGATGACCACGAATGTCCCCGACTTGCGCAGCGGGGTCATGAGGTCCTGCACCTCGCCGTCCACGGCCACCGCGAGCGCCGCCTGCAGCAGACGGGCCCCGATGCTGCCCACCACATCCCGCGCCAGGGTGCCGGCCGCGACCTCGCGCGTGGCCCCATCCGGGAGTGTGAGGGTGATCGGTGCGTCAGCAGCAGCATTGGAGGACGGTCCGGCGATCATCGGCAAAGGCGCAGGAGTCAGAACGACCGGCCGGTGGCACCAGAGCCACTACGCCGGGTAGAGCCTCTGAAGTTATCCTTCAGACCCTAGGGGCGCCACGCAGGGCGCTCCCGCGACCCTACGTGCGACATGCGAATTACTCGAACCTCCCGGGCATTGCGGATTCGTCGGAAGAAAGAGGGGGCCGGCACGCTGGCCCTCGTGGCGCTGGGTGCGGTGGCCGGCCTGGCCATCGGCATGGCTCTCGCCGACCGGTTTGGCGGTGTCGACGGATTGGCCCGTCGCGCAGGCCTCCGCTCGCGCAAGCGGCACAAGGACAGCGGCTGGCGCGGCGACGCTCGTCGATCGGCGCACTTCGACGACCTCGCCGACGACGACTCCGAGTTGGCCCCCGAGGCCATGTCGCACCTGCACTTTGCGCACCAGGAGTCGCGTGGAACCCCGGCTCGCGGCATGAAGGCAGTCGACGCGCACCCGCCCGTGGCAGGCGGCGCCCGTCGCCCGGTCCGCTCCGCCCCACCGGTTGAAGTCCTGCCCACGGGAGAGGAGCTCGAACAGCGTGTGCTCGAGGCCTTCCAGAACGATCCCATTCTCTCCGAGTGTGCCATCGACATCACCGCCGAGGCCGATGGAAGCGTGGAGCTGAGTGGCTGGGTGGCGTTGCCTTCCGAGGTGGACTACGCCGTCACGATCACGCGCGGCGTGCCCGGCGTAAAGCAAATTGTCAACTCGCTCGTCCTGCGTCCCTCGCCGGCGGCCTGAGCGCCGCCGGAAGGCCTCGTAGCGGCACACGCCGCGCGCTGGCCGGGGTGGTTATCTTGCGCGGATGACTGCGCCAGATACGTCGCTGCCGACCACCTATGATGCCGCGGCCACCGAGGCCGCCTGGTACCCTCGCTGGACCGAACACGGAGTGTTCACTGCCGATGCGGCACGCGCCGCGACGCGGGAACCCTTCGTCATCGTCATCCCGCCACCCAATGTCACGGCCGTGTTGCACATGGGGCATGGCCTCAACAACACGGTGCAGGATGTGCTCATTCGCTGGCGGCGCATGGCTGGCGACGAGGCACTCTGGGTGCCGGGCACCGACCACGCCGGCATCGCCACGCAGAACGTGGTGGAGAAGCAGTTGGCGGCCGAAGGCAAGACGCGTTTCGATCTGGGGCGCGAGGCCTTCGTGGGTCGTGTCGCCGAGTTCGTCGACAAGACGGGCGGCGAAATCCTCAATCAGCTCAAGTCCATCGGTGCCAGCGCCGACTGGAGCCGCACGGCCTACACCTTCTCGCCAGAGCTTTCGCGCGCCGTGCGCGAAACCTTCGTGCGTCTGCACGAAGACGGCCTGGTGTACAAGGGGCATCGCGTCATCCATTGGTGCCCGCGCTGCGGCACCTCGCTGAGTGACGAGGAAGCGGAGTTCAACGACAGCAACGGCAAGCTGTATCATCTGCGCTACCCGCTGGCCGACGATCCGTCGCAGAGCATTACCGTGGCCACCACGCGCCCGGAAACCATGCTTGGCGACGTGGCCGTCGCCGTCAATCCCGACGACGAACGCTACCAGGCGCTCATCGGCAAGTCGGTGGTGCTGCCGCTCAACGGCGTGGCCATCCCCATCATCGCCGACAGCTACACCGACCCGGCCTTTGGCTCGGGCGCGGTGAAGATCACGCCGGCGCACGACGCCAACGACTTCGAAGTCGGCAAGCGTCATGCGCTGCCCATGCCGGTCATCATTGACGCCGAAGGCATGGTGCGTGAGGTGGAAGCCGCCGCGGGTCGGGTGCCGGCCGCATTCCAGGGTCTCGAGCGCTTCGCGGCGCGCAAGGCCGTGGTGGCCGCGCTCGACGAGGCCGGTGCGCTGGTCAAGGTCGAGAACCACGCCCACAGCGTGCGCCGCTGTTACCGCTGCGACACGGTGGTGGAGCCGCGTCTGTCCGACCAGTGGTTTGTGCGCATGCAGCCGCTGGCCGACAAGGCACTCGCAGCGTTGCGCAGTGGTGAGCTGCGCATTCTGCCCGAGCGCTGGGAGGCCGTGTACGTCAACTGGCTCGAGGGCATTCGCGACTGGAACATCTCGCGCCAGATCTGGTGGGGCCATCGTGTGCCCGTGTGGTACTGCGCGAACAGTTGCGGTCAGGCGCCCATGGTCTCGCGCAGCGACGTGAGCGCCTGTGCAGGCTGCGGCGGCGCCGTGCGTCAGGACGAGGACGTGCTCGACACCTGGTTCTCGAGCTGGCTCTGGCCCTTCAGCACGCTCGGCTGGCCTGACGACACGCCCGATCTGCGCGCGTTCTACCCGGGTGATGTGCTGGTCACCGCGCCGGAGATCCTGTTCTTCTGGGTGGCGCGCATGGTCATGAGTGGCTGCTGGTTCCTGGACAAGCCGCCCTTCCACACGGTCTATCTGCACGGCACGGTGCGCGACATGCAGCACCGCAAGATGTCCAAGTCGCTGGGCAACGGCATCGACCCGCTCGATGTCGTGAAGCTCTACGGCGCCGATGCGCTGCGCTGGACCATGATCGCGGGCCTCGGACTCGGTGTCGACGTCATGCTCGACCCCACCGATCTCGACAAGTCGTTCGCGCCGGGGCGCAACTTCTGCACGAAGCTCTGGAACATCGGCCGCTTCCTGCTCTCGCGCGTGGGCACCGATCCGGTGGCTCCGGTAGCCGCGCTCGATCGCACACAACTGGCGCCCGCCGATCGCTGGATTCTCGAGCGGCTCGATATGGCCATCGCCGACTGCAACGCGGCCCTGGGCCCGGCGCGTCCTGCCGACCTGCTGGAGTGGACCGACGGAGAACGTGGGCGCGGCCTCCGGCTCTCCGAGTACGCCGAAGCGGCGCGCCGCTTTGTGTGGAACGAGCTGGCCGACTGGTATCTCGAGTCGGTCAAGCCGCGCCTTGCGGCGGAAGGCGCCGACCGCGAGGTGGCGCGCGCCGTGCTGGCGCACGCCTTCGACGGCGCGCTGCGTTTGCTGCATCCCATCGTGCCCTTCATCACCGAAGAACTCTGGCAGAAGCTGCCGCAGTCGCCCGACGGTACCTTCCTTGCACAGGCCCCTTGGCCCACGGCGAGTGGCGAACCGGCCGGTATCGGCGCCGAGTTCGAGTATGTACGTGAAGCCGTGGCGGCGATCCGTCAGGTCCGTGCGGAGTACAATGTGAATCCGGGGGCGTGGGTGGATGCCACGCTCGTGGCCGCAGGTGACACGCTGGACGCAGTGGCGGCACAGGTCGACACCATCGGAGCGCTGGCCCGTGCCAAGGTGTCAGCGGCCGGTGCAGCGCCTGCTGGAGCCGCCGCCCAGGTGGTGTTGCCGAGTGGCGTGGAGCTGGTCATCCCGTTGGCCGGGATGATCGACCTGGGCAAGGAGAAGCAGCGCTTGGAAACCGAAATCGCACAGCTCGACAAACAGCTCACGGCCCTCGATGGTCGTCTGGCCAACGAAGGCTTCGTGGCCAAGGCGCCCGAGGCCGTGGTGGCCGCGGAGCGCGCCAAGGCCGCCGACTGGCGCGCACGACTCGAGCAGTTGCGCAGCAAGCATCAGGCGCTCGGCGCGTGACCTCGCGTACAACGGATTCGATGTTGCGCCGCCGCGCGGCGGCGCTGCTGAGCGCCGTGTCATTGGCCGTTGCCGCGGCGTGCGCCAATCAGGGCATGCCGCCGGGCGGTCCGCCGGATAACGCGCCGCCGCGCATTCTGGCCATCACGCCGGAGAACGCCAGCGTGATCGGCAAGCCGCGCGATGTCGAAATCCGTTTCGACGAAGTCATCAGCGAAACGCCCAAGGGCGCGCAGGACCTGCGCGAGCTGGTCTTCATCAGCCCCAAGAGCGGCCAGGCCCGCGTGAGCTGGTCGCGCTCACGCATCAGCATTCGTCCGGAGAAGGGATGGAAACCCAACACGGTGTACTCCATCCAGATCCGTGCCGGCATCCAGGACCTGCGCGCCAACGGCATCGACTCCATCATCCGTCTCGTGTTTTCCACCGGCGGACCCATTCCGGCCACGCGCATTACGGGCGTGGCCTTCGACTGGGCGGCCGGTCGCGGGATGCCGGGCAGCGTGGTGGAGGCCATTGCCGAAGACAGCACCACGTATCAGGCCGTGGCCGACTCGGTTGGTCGCTACGAGCTTCGGCATCTGCCGCCGGGGCCGTACCTGCTGCGCGCCTTTGCCGATCGCAACAGCAACCGCGAACTCGAGCCGCTGGAGATCTGGGACTCGGTGCGTGTCACCTTCACCGAAAGCGCGGAAGCGGAGTTCTATGCCTTCCAGCACGATACGGTGGGGCTGCGCATCACGGGCGTGGAAGTGAGTGACAGCAATCGGGTGCTCAAGGTCACCTTCGACAAGCCCTACCGCCCCGAGCAGCAGTTCCTCATCGACAGTGTACTCGTCAAGCGACCGGATTCCTCGCTGGTCATGGTGCGGCTCGTGCAGACCGCCGGCCAGTGGGCCGCGGCCGACAGTGCGCGAAATAAGGCGGTGGCCGATTCCACGCGGGCCGCGAACGCCGCCAACGCCCCCAAGATCGATTCCACACCAGCCATGCGCGCCCGCGCGGACAGCGCCATGCGTGCGCGCCGCGCCGACAGCATTGAAGCGGCGGTGGCTGCAGCCCGGCGCGCGCGTCAAGCTGCCGAGCGCGAGGCCCGAGCGCGTGGTGTGCGCTATGTGCCGCCCGACACCACGCCGCCGCCCAAAATGAATCGCCCCAAAGTGTTCACCGAGATGTTCATTCGGCTGGACACTGCCCTCGCGCCGCAAACGCAGTATCGCGTGGAGGTGCGCGGGGTGCGCAGTCTGGGTGAAGTGGTGCGCCGTCCCTCGCGGGTGTTCACAACCGCGCGGCGTGACACCACAACCCGTCGCGACACCACAGCACGACCGGATACCACGACGCGGCGCGACACCACCGCACGACCGGCGCCCGTGCGACCGGTGCCACCGGACACCTCGCGCAAGTGACCGTGGCCCTGTTCCTCGACCGCGACGGTACCGTCATCGCCGACGCGCATTACCTCGCCGATCCGTCTGGCGTTCGGCTCATTGCCGGCGCGGCCGATGCCGTGCGATGGGCCAACGCCCAACAGGTGCCGGTGTTTCTCATCACCAATCAGTCGGGCATTGCACGCGGGCTCATCACGCCGGCGCAGTACGAGGCCACGCGCGAGCGCACCGAAGCGCTGCTGGCCGAGGCCGGCGCGGCAATCGTGCAGACCTATCACTGTCCGCACTTGCCCGACCCAGCCCGTCCTTGTCCCTGTCGCAAGCCTGGCCTTGGCATGTATCAGCAGGCGGCGGCCGAGCATGGGCTCGATCTCGCGCGTGCAGCCTACATTGGCGACCGGTGGCGCGACGTGCAGCCGGCCATTGCCACCGGCGGTGTGGGTGTGCTGGTACCGGGCGTCGAAACGCCGGTGGATGACGTCGAACAGGCACGCTCGGCCCTCTCGAGTCGCCTGCATGTAGCCGACTCCTTGGGCGATGCCGTGCGCTGGGCCCTGGCCGCGCTTGGTATGACACAGCCCATCCACTCCAACTCCGAACCGTCATGACGCCGCGCGCTCGTCTTGGTGTGCTGGCCTCTGGTGGTGGCTCCAATCTGCAGGCCCTGCTCGATCATTTTGCGGGCAGCGCGCAGTCGGTTGGGGACATCGTGTGGGTGGGTGCCGACAAGCCCGACGCCGGCGCGCTCATGCGTGCGCGCTCACACGGCGTGGCCACCGAAGTGCTGACTGCGCCATCTGACGGTGACGCGCTCGTACGCACTCTGCAGAATTTGCGCGTGGACACGCTGGTGCTGGCTGGCTATCTCAAGCTGCTGCCCGCCGAGGTGGTGCGCGCGTTTCGTGGTCGCGTGATCAACGTGCACCCAGCGCTGCTGCCGGCCTTTGGCGGCCCGGGCATGTATGGTCAGCGCATTCACCGCGCCGTGCTCGCACATGGCGCAACGGTGACGGGCGTGACAGTGCACTTCGTGGACGAAGTGTACGACCGCGGCCCCATCATCGCACAGTGGCCGGTGCCCGTGCTGCCGGGCGATACACCGGCCTTGCTCGCGGCGCGCGTGCTGCGCGTGGAGCACCAGTTGCTGCCGCTCTGTGCTTCGGCCGTGGCCTCCGGCGCCGTGCTGCTCGGTGATGACAACCGCGTGCACGGCGAGTTGCCGGTACCGGTGAGCCCGGCGGCGCCCGAGTGGCAGTTTGCTCTCACACCTGATGACACCACGCTCCCGGCGCTGCTGCCGGGACATGTGGCCCGACTGTTTCCCCGCTGAGCGGGCAGCTCAAAATCGAACGGTGGTACAGTTCTCTGTATCTGCTGACCTCGATTGCGAAGTCACCGCGGGGAGATTCATGATGACGAGGTGAGGCTCAGCATCGTCCGCCTCGGGCGACATCGCAAAGAATCGCCGCGCATCGGCAAGTAGCACCATGGCTCCGGGCGGAAGTTGTGCGACTCGCAAGGTCTGCCCTTCCGGTGTGAAATTGGCGTAGCGACGCTTTCCGCCTGGTACCGAAAGCCAGAAGTTGCCCTCGGAGTCAGCGATTGGTTCAGGAACGATCGAGTCGTGCACAGCCAGCTGAGCCTCAAGGAAACGCTTGGCTGACCGAAACGAGTCAGGGGACATCGCTTCCTGCCCGAGTTCCGACGAGATCAACTGTTCTCTTTGCAGAGGAAATGCGGGCCAGAATCGAGGATATGCCTTGATCGGCGAACCACCGTACGAGAACACTCGCACGCTGTCTGCTGTCACGACAGTGAAAGTCTCACGGCACGCCAGCACAAGCTGAGGTGAGACCTTGGGCACCGTAACCATGCGTGGAGCGGGACTTCCATCTACCAGCAGACGCTGACCCGCCGGCAGACGTACAAGTCGGAGCGGAGCGGCCTTGATGTCGCCAACGAGCACGTCTACCGAATCGGCAACGACACTACCAACGGACACCCTACCGAATCGTGAAGTTCTGACTCCAAGGTATCGGCCGTCGTCGAGCCGCTTCACAACCTGAAGACCGCCCATGCCCCGCCACGCCACTGGTGATTCGGTGAAGAGCACGCGTCCGCTGCTGTCAAACACGGAGACCCGCTGCAAAGCATCATCCCATAGTCCGTAGCCGGCATCGACTGCGAATATTCGTCCGACGGCCTCTACGTCGCCGGGACCACGGCCTCGACGCATAGCTATATCCCGTTCGAGAGAATCGGCAATCACGAAGACGCGGTTGTCCGCCGTTGACACAGCCAAGGCCCGACCATCGCTTCCCAAAGAGAAGAGGTCAGGCAAACTTGTGACGCCGACATATGCGGCCTCCAGCGTCGGCGTGTCTGTGTCTTGTGCGGCATTGGCAGGTCGCGCCCGCGTCGTATCCGAGCAGCCGACAAGCAGGCCAAAGGACACGAGCATGAGGATGTTGAAGTTCATAGCCACGCAGTTGAAGCGAGGAGAAGACGGGCCAAGGAATCGAAGTTCCCAGTTTGGGCGCCGCAATGCTATGCCCTGAGACTCTCCTGTCAAGATTGAAAGCATCGGCTTGGCGACCCGTTTATTTTTCGGCTTGCTCGTCGCCCTGCTCACACCAAGATCCCGTCCATGCGCGCCCTGCTTTCCGTTTCCGACAAATCCGGCCTCGTGCCGTTTGCCCAGGGCCTCGCGGCCAAGGGTGTTGAACTGGTGTCCACCGGCGGCACGGCCCGCACGCTGCGCGATGCCGGCCTCGCGGTGAAGGACATCAGCGAGATCACCGGCTTTCCCGAAATGCTCGATGGGCGCGTGAAGACGCTGCATCCGGTGGTGCACGGCGGCCTCCTGGCGCGCCGCGATCTGCCCGAGCACATGGAGGCCATCAAGGCGCACAACATCGGCACCATCGATCTCGTGGTCGTGAACCTCTATCCGTTCCGCGAGACGGCGGCCAAGGCCGGCGTGCATCCCGAAGAGGTCATCGAAAACATCGACATCGGCGGCCCGTCCATGCTGCGCTCGGCGGCCAAGAATTTCGAGTCGGTGTGGGTCATCGTCGACCCGGCTGATTACGAGCGTGTGCTCGCGCATGTCACCGCCGGCACCGACGATGCCAGCCTGCGCCGGCTACTGGCCGAAAAGGTGTACGCACACACGAGCGGCTACGATGCCGCCATCGCGCAGTGGTTCGCGCAGCAGCGCGGCGAGCCTTTCCCCGATCGCTACCCGCTGGCCTTCGAGAAGCAGCAGACGCTGCGCTACGGCGAAAATCCGCAGCAGCGCGCCGCCTTCTACGTGGAGAAGCCCGGTACGGGACTGGGCGCGCTGGTCCAGAAGGGTGGCAAGGAACTCTCGTTCAACAACCTGCTCGACTTGGAAGGCGCCCTGCTGGCCATCGAGCCCTTTGGCAGCCAGCCGGCCTGCGCCATCATCAAGCACACCACGCCCTGCGGCCTGGCCACGGGCAGCGACGCACTCGACGCCTACAAGAAGGCACTGGCCTGTGATCCGGTGAGTGCCTTCGGCAGCGTCATCGCGTTCTCGGTGCCGGTGGACGTGGCGGCGGCGGAAGCCATCAGCAGTCTCTTCGTGGAGTGCATTGTCGCGCCGCAGTTCGCGGAAGAGGCGGTGGAGATTCTTGGCCGCAAGAAGAACCTGCGGGTGCTCGAGGGTCGGGCCAACTGGCCGGCCGGCACCATGGATCTCAAGCGTGTGCGTGGCGGCCTCCTGGTGCAGGATCGTGCGCCGTCGCCCACCGATCCGCAGCAGTGGAACGTGGTGACCACGCGTCCGCCCACGGCAGAAGAACAGCGCGATCTGCTGTTTGCGTGGAAGGCCGTGGCCAGCGTGAAGAGCAACGCCATTGTGCTCGCGCGCGGTGGCGCCACCATCGGCATTGGCGCGGGGCAGATGAGCCGCGTGGACGCGAGCTTCGTGGCGGTGCACAAGGCCACGACGCTGGGCCACGACACCAAGGGGTCAGCGCTCGGCAGCGATGCGTTCTTCCCCTTCCGCGACGGCATCGATCAGGCCGCAGCGGCGGGCGTGACGGCCATCGTGCAGCCCGGTGGTTCGGTGCGTGACGCCGAGGTGATCGAAGCGGCCAATGCGCACGGCATTGCCATGGTCTTCACCGGCGAGCGCCTGTTCCGGCATTGAGTGATGTCACCGATCCCAGTGTGGTCAGCCAGCACTGGCATCGCGTTGTACCAGAGCTTGGCAATCGGCCGGATTTCACATCATCGTGATGACCACCGCTCCACACTTGCCCGACATCATGGGCAGGCCGGTCATGATGGAGGTGTTGGGATAGATCTCCACGCTGCGGAACTGCAGCGGGCTGAGCGACTGGATGTCTTCCACATCCACCGGCTGGCGGTTGAGGAAGAATTGCACTTGGCAGCCCTGCCCTTCGATCTGCATGGCCCCGGTGCCCGCGCGTGTGGTGGCCACACTGATGCCACGCGCCGTGCGCTGCGCGAGGATGCCCGGCACGCCTTGAATGAGATCCACCACACCGGCTGGTTTGCGCGCCAGAATGTCATCGCGGGTCAGCAAGCGCCCCGTGCTCACACGAATCTGCAGCAGACGCTCCGCCATGGCCGTCGCATCACGACCAGCTGCGTCCATGGTGGATTGCACCTGCACGGGCGTGAGCTTGGTGAGCCGCGCGGTGGCGAGATTGACCGTATCCGCTACGCCGGCGAACACGTTGATGGGATGATTGATGGGCGCATAACCCAATCGGCGAGCCGTGAGCACATAAGCGCCGGTAGGCGGATCGCGGAACATCCAGAAGCCCCGCGCATCAGTACGCGTGCGCAGTCCGGTCCCCACGAGGGCGACCTCAACATCGGCCAGCGGCCGGCCCGCCGCATCAATGACGTCACCGACCAACGGTACCCCAGCTCGGCGGGTGGTATCGGCGGCACCAGAACGCTCGCTCTGACCCTCGACCGGGCGAGCCAACACGAGCAAGACAGACGCGATGGCCGGCGTCCAGAACCGGCGGCTGACAGCAAACAGGAGTCGCATGCGTCACGCTAGATAATTTCCGGACCAGAGCCAATCCCCCGGGGACAAGAGCCCGCTCCCTGTCGTCATGTCGCGGGCATTCCCATGCATGAGCCCGTCTGTTGCACGTTTGCGTCAGACTGTGGCGAGTTGTGGCCATTTTCCGGAATTTCCTGGCGTCCCCCCAGTGGTATTTCCCTAAGGACGCGGGGCAGAGCGCGCGGCGCGAATCATGCAGTGTTCATCATGAAACGGTCCGCCCTTTGACCAGGAGCTGTCATGCTTGTCCGCCCCCGTCTGTTCTCGAGCCAGGCGCTTCCCGCCCTGCTCCTTGCCGCCCTCGTGGCGCTGCCCGCCTCAACCGTCCAGGCCCAGCAGTGGCAGGACATTTCCAGCGGCGGCTACTGGGACAACAACTCAAGCGACGGCACGAACTGCAACATTGGCCGCATCCTCCGCAACACGGAGGGGAGTTGCAGCAATCAGAAGCCTGCCGGCTGGCTCAGCACGAGTGGTGAACTCATTGCAGCCAACGCCAGGGTGCTGCAGAGCGGCACTGGAACACCTCTGCGCTTCTTCTTCGGCGCCGGCACCTGGGAAATCGAACTGCTGGGCAGGGTGGCAGGCGCCGATGTGCCTTTGGAGTCGCAGTTCGGCTATCAGCTGGCAGACGACTTTGACGTGGAAGCGGCTGTGACGGGTCCCACAACCATCACGGTCGACTTCGGATTCTTCCTCTGGGTGGACGCGTGGAACCCCACTGGTGACCCGCGTCGGTTCTACACCGACATGCTGACGTTCGATGGTGAGGAATTCGCTGCCGCCCCCCAGCAGTTCGCGGTCTTCACAGACATTGGTAACGCCGCTCCGCCGGTATCAGACATTGACGCTTACGGGACTTTCTACCAACTCGCCAACACCGGCACCTACTACGTCGGCGCCGAAGACAACGCCTGCGACCCGATCCCCGGCGCGGGCGGCTGCGCCTTCGGTTATCCGAACGATCGCAATTCCTTCTCCGACCGTGACTACAACGACTTCGTCATCCGCGTGAAGGCCGTCCCCGTGTCGGAACCGGCGCTGCCCGCGTTGTTGGCCAGCGGTCTGCTGCTGCTCGCAGCGCGACGAGCGCGCCGACACCGCGCGTTGTAGCCCCAGCACACAACGCGCCGCGTTCGGCCGGGCTGTCCGGCAAACCACAGCACCAACGTCCAAGGCGGGGCCGACTGGTCCCGCCTTGTTGTTTGAGTCGGCCAACTGGCCCCCAGCTTCTCGCCCCGGGCGGTTGTGCCCGGTCCCCCCGCTGGCGAGCTTTGAGGGTTACTGCTCCTCTGCCCACCCGGTCCGCCTCCGGCCCGGGGCGGCTCCACTATTTGTCCCGTCCATGACCGTCGCCGCGACCGCTTCCGCGACTACGGCCACCAGCATCGGTGCCAAGGGCACCGATGCGGCCGAACTCGACTACCGCCCGTCCTACCTCGCCGCCACCGTGGCGGGGCTCGTGACCTTCCTGCTCTACCTGGTCACGCTCGCGCCGTCCACGTCCATGTGGGACACCAGCGAGTACATCGCTGCCGCCTACGTGCTTGGCCTGCCACATCCGCCGGGCAATCCGCTCTTCGTGCTCATCGGCCGCGTGTTCGCGGTGCTGCCCATCGCACCCACCGTGGCCATGCGCATCAATGTGCTGGCCGCATTGGTCAGTGCCGTGTCGGCGGGTTTCTGGTTCCTCGTCACCGAGCGCGTGCTCGTGCAGTGGATGCCGCGGCGCTGGCAGCGCATCATCGGCGGTTCGCTTGCCGTGCTCATTGGCGCCACCGCCTTCACGGTGTGGAACCAGTCGGTGGTGAACGAGAAGGTGTACACGGTGTCACTCGTTGGCCTGGCGTTCATCTGCTGGCTCACCGTGCGCTGGTGCGACGATCCCGAAGGCCCGGTGGCAGATCGCCTGCTCGTGCTGATCGCCTATCTGCTTGGCCTTGGCTATACCAATCACATGGCCGGCATGCTGGCCGCACCGGCCGTGGGTCTGGCCGTGCTGATTCGTCGCCCGCAGACGGTCATGCGCTGGAAGCTGCTGGTGGCCTGCGCCGCCGCCCTGGTGTTCGGTCTCACGCCGTTTGCCACGCAGCCCATTCGCGCTGCGCACTTCCCCGCCATCAACGAAGGTGAGCCCACCGGATGCGTGACGGAAATCCGGATGGACTGCACGTTCAGCAAGCTCACGTACGACCGCTTCATGTACAATTTCAACCGCGGCCAATACGGCAAGCCGGAGCTCGGAGAGCGCCAGGCCCCGTTCACGGCGCAGGTGGGAATGTACTGGTTGTACTTCAAGTGGCAGTGGCTGCGTGACGCCTACAACGAGAACCCGGGTCTGCAGAATGGACTCGCCGTGTTCTACTTCATCCTCATCATCCTGGGTGGATGGATGCACTTCCAGAAGGATCGACGATCCTTCTGGTTCTTCGGACCACTCGTGTTCACGATGACGTTGGGGCTGATCTTCTACCTCAACTTCAAGTACGGTCACTCGCAGGCGCCCGAGCTGGGCGACTCCGTGCCGCGTGAAGTGCGTGACCGTGACTACTTCTATCTCTGGAGCTTCTCGGCGCTTTCCGTCTGGGCCGCGCTGGGCCTGTTCTATCTGTGGGAGACGGTGGCCACGCTGTTTGGCGCCGACGAAACGAAGCTGGGCAAGACCACCGTGGTGGAGCCGCGGCCACGCAGCTTCGCCATGGCCTCGCCGCTGCTCGTGGTGGCCTTCATCCCGCTCTTCGGCAACTGGACGCAAGCCTCGCGCTCTGGGCAGACCGACACGGCCGACTTTGCGCGGGACCTGCTCAATTCGGTCGAGCCCTACGGCATCCTGATTACCGTGGGCGACAACGACACCTTCCCGCTGTGGTACGCGCAGGAAGTCGAAGGCGTGCGTCAGGACGTGATCGTGGCCAACACCTCGCTCATGAACACCGACTGGTATGTGCGACAGCTCATTCGCAATCCGGTGCGGGAGTATGACGAGGCCAAGGGGCCGGCCATCTACAAGGGTGGCAACTGGAAGAAGCCCAGCGGCCCGCCGTTCAACCTCACTTACGACGAAGCCGACGCGCTGCCGCTCTACATCCCCACGCCGCAGAACGCCGCCTTCCAGAAGGGCAACATCATTGCCCAGCCGCGTTCGCCGCAGCTCATGAAGTCCGACCAGCTCGTGTACTTCATGTTACGTGACGCCTTCCCCGATCGGCCGCTGTACTTCAGCCGCACCGCCGGCGGGTATCCGTATGAGCTGGGCCTCGAGCGCTATGTGGTGACGCAGGGCATGGCCAAGAAGCTCATGCCCGACCCGCAGGAGCCGGGCGGTGATCTCGTTGTCATTCCCGGCGAAGGCCTCGTGGACGTGAAGCGCTCGTACGAGCTCTGGAGCTCGGTGTTCACCGCCACCAAGTCGCTCGCGGCCCGCAACGGCTGGGTGGACGACGCGTCGGTGGGCATCCCCGATCTCTACGTCATCAGCGGCATCACGCTCGCGGAAGCGCTTGCGCAGACCGGGCGGATGGCCCGCGCCGATTCCGTGTACAACCAGTCGCGCGAGATCGCCAAGGCCATGCGCCGCGAAAGTGTGTTCGGCTTCGAGCGCGTGGCGCAGCCCTTCGCACAGCCCGGCAACGACACGGCCGCACAGCAATTGCTGTTGCCGGCCGATACGGGCCGCGACAGCAGCCGCAACTAGTTCGCCTGGTATTGCCGTGGTCTTTCGCACGTCGGGGATCGACCACAGTCGGTCCCCGCGTCGTTTCCTCACTCAGGAGTCGTCCGTGCGTCGCATGCTTTCGCTCGTTGCCGCTTCACTGCTGTCCACACCGTTCGTTACGTCGTCATCCGCACTGCAGGCCCAGGGCGGCTTCCGTGGCGGCACGCAGATCAAGGACGGCGAGTCCTGCCCCGCGGGCATGACGGAAATCCGTCCGCGCACCTGTCTCGCGCCCGAGGGCGCGGTGCCCAGCATCGTCGACTATCGCCCCAAGTCGACACTCAAGGTCCCCGCCAACATGCGGCGTGCCGCAAAGTTTCCGGTGGTGGATTTCCACGGCCACCCGGGCGGCGCGCAGATCGGCAGTGTCGAGGCGCTCGAACGCTTCCGGTACACGCTCGACTCCATCAACGTGCGCCTCATGGTGGTGGCCGGCAACGTGTCCGGCGATCGCCTCACGCAGGGCCTCGCCCTCGTCAAGCAGTCGCCGTCCATGAAGAACCGCGTGGTGTTCCTCACCGGCATCAATTTCAGCGGTGTCGGCTCGCCAGGTTGGGCCGAGCGCGCGGTGGCGCAGCTTGAGGCCGACGTGAAGGCCGGTGCCGTGGGCATCGGCGAGGTGGGCAAGGGCTTTGGTCTGTCCACGCGCAAGGCCGACGGCTCGCGCCTCAAGCTCAATGACCCGGAACTCAAGCCGGTGTGGGCCGCCGCGGCGCGCCTCAAGCTGCCGGTGTTCATTCACACGGCGGACCCGCAGGAGTTCTTCCGCGATCTCGATTACACCAACGAGCGCTGGCTCGAGCAGGCGCTCTTCCCCGAGCGTCGCTATCCGCAGGATCGCTACCCGAGCTTCGAGCAGCTCATGAACGAGCGCGACAGCCTCTTCCGCGCCAACCCGCAAACCACCTTTGTCGCGGCGCACCTTGGCTGGCATGCCAACGACCTCGGGCGACTGGGCAAGATGTTCGACGAGATGCCCAACGTGCTCGGCGAAATGGGCGCGGTGCTCTACGACATTGGCCGTCAGCCGCGCGCGGCGCACGACTTCTTCGTGAAGTACCAGGACCGCATTCTCTTTGGCAAGGACAGCTTCCAGCCCGAGGAGTATCCGTACTACTGGCGTGTGCTGGAAACGCGGGATGACTACTTCGATTACTACCGCGACTATCACGCCTTCTGGAAGCTCTACGGCATCGACTTGCCGGATGCCGTGCTCAAAAAGGTGTACTACCAGAACGCGCTGCGCATCATGCCGGCCGTGCCTTCGGCGGGCTGGCCCAAGTAAGCGCTGCCGGATCCGGCTGGACTGATTATCACGGAGTACTCGGACAAAAAGGGAAACCACAGGATCTGCATTCCGCAGTTTCTGTGGTTTCTTCTTTTGTGCGCGCTGCTGACCAGGCCGTGTGGGGGCCGAGATCAATAACAACTCACGCAGGGGAATGGAGGGCGCAGAGTACGCAGAGGAGGGTGAAAGAATGGGCTGATTTTACATCCTTATCCGTGCTGTTTCCGCTTCATCCGCGTGATCCGCGACAAGGCAGTTGAGCCCCCGACTGCATCTCTCTGCGGCCTCTGCGCCCTCTATTCCTCTGCGTGAGCTGTTCACGATCTCAAGGAATGAACAAAGACCTCTGAACGAAAAAACCACAGAACCTGCAGTGTGCAGATCCTGTGGTTTCCTTGGTTGTCCGCGGAATCCGCGATAGTCAGTAAGTCAACGTGTCAGTCGCGACGCCCCTGCAGGCGCGACAGCAAACGAAGCAGCTCGAGGTACAGCCAGATGAGAGTGACCATGAGCCCAAACGCCGCGAACCATTCCATGGCCTTCGGCGCGCCCATGCGCACGCCTTCTTCGATTCGGTCGAAATCCAGCACCAGATTGAGCGCCGCCACGCCAGCGATGGCGAGATTGATGCCGATGGCCAACATCCCCGACGACGTGAAGTAGCCGATGTTCACGCCGAAGAAGCCAAGTACGAACGAGATGAGATAGAACAGCATGATACCCATCATGGCCGCCATCATCATGCGCTTGAACCCTTCCGTCGCGCGCAGGATGCGGAAGCGATACAGCACGAACACGCCCGCCGCCACACCGATGGTGAGCAGCACCGCCTGCTGCGGCAGACCCGCAAAGCGCAGGTTGTAAAGCGCGGAGATGCCGCCGAGAAACACACCTTCGAGCGACGCATACAGCGGCGCCGTCCAGCGCGCCCACATGGGCTTGAAGGCCGTCACCATGGCGAGAATGAACCCGCCAATACCGCCGATGAGCATGGCCGGCGTGATGAGCTCCACGCGGCCGGCCGACACCTGCTGCCAGGTGAGTGCCGAGGAGAACGCCAGCACCAGCAGCAGCACACCCGCCTTGCCGGCCGTGCCGGCCACCGTCATGGGCGTAGCTGCGTCCAGACCCAGCGTGTTGCGGGCCGTGTCGGCAAACTTGGAGAGTACCGGGTTGTTGCTGCGCATGATCACCTGGGAGTCAACGGGAAAACGAACCGTTCAGAAGCAGAACCTGGCGCCGTCTGTCACGGCGACCTGATTGGAGTATCGACCCCGAGTCATACCCCGGGCAAGGTGGAAACGATCGCGTCCACGCCGCCGCGCATCGGATCACACACCGGAACGCCAAGCAGCGCCTCCACCTCGGCCCGATACGTCACCCACGCGGCTTCGTCGAGCGCCGAGGAGTTGATACTCACGCCGGCCAGCCGCACCGCCGGGTTGGTGAGCCGGGCCAACCGCAGATACAGGTCGGCCGCTTCGTTGAGCGGTGGGATGGGAAAGCCTGGGCGATGCTCGATGGTAAGCCGCGTTGGGTCGTGACAGAGCACGAGAAAGTCCGGCTGCGAGCCATGCAACAGCCCCAGCGTCACCGCCGCATATGCCGGATGAAACAGCGAGCCCTGCCCCTCAATGACGTCAAAGTGATCGGCGTCGTTGTCCGGCGACAACACCTCGGCGGCGCCGGCAACAAAGTCTGATATGACGGCATCGATGGGAATTCCCTCGCCGGCAATCATGATGCCCGTCTGCCCGGTAGCGCGAAATGTGGCCTTCGCTCCACGCGCCTTCAGCGCCTGCGTGAGCGCCAGTGCCGTGTACTTCTTGCCGAGGGCGCAGTCGGTGCCGACGGTGGCAATGCGCAGTCCGCTGCGTTTGCGACCTGTGCCGGCCGGATACGGCTGCTGCAGGTGCCGCACGTCGACCAGGCGCACTCCGCGCCGCGCCGCCGCTTCAACAAGCACCGGAAACGACGACAGCCGCGTGTGCATACCGCTCACGAGGTCGAGACCCGCTTCGATGGCCGCGAGCAGGTCCGGCAGCCACGCGTCGGGCACGGCGCCACCCACCGAGGCAATGCCGATGACGAGACTTCCCGCACCCTGCGCCGCCGCTTCGGCTGGCGAGAGACGCGACAGGCCAAGCTGCACGGGGCAGCCCGGCACACTCCATTCACCCAGCACGTGCTGCGGGCACCAGTCCCGCAGCCCCTTGGCCGTCTTGGCGTCGGTCTCGTGACGGGAATCGCCGAGATACAACAGATAGGGCGTGCGCAGAGTCAGCATGCTCGCAAATTGTGCATCTGAACCAAGTGGGCGCCAGCGGCAGGCCTGGAGCCCTGAGCCGCCAGCGCCGTCCCGCCAGCGCCGTCCCGCCAGCGCCGTCCCGGCAGCGCCGTCCCGGCAGCGCCGTCCCGCCAGCGCCGTCCCGGCAGCGCCCAGCTACTCAGCGCTGGGCCGCTGCCTTGACCGCGGTGCCACTCACCGCCTCACGCACGCGCGACTCCACCCAGCGCGCCATCGCCGGATGCGGCAGAATGGTTTCGGCGACGTAGCGCGACTTCGTGCCGGCAATGTCATTGGCCACCTTGCTGCGGCTCACCACGCCACGCGACAGCAGCACCGGGACTACCATCACCTCACGGCCGGTCAGCTGATTCTGCAGATCGATCAGTTCGCGCACGCGGATCACCGCCTCGGCCCGCACATGCGCGGGGGCATCGTCGCGGACCATCTCGAGCCGCACATCGCGGTAGCCCGTACGCGCCTTCACCGAGTCGGCCACCACACGGAGATTCTGCATCCAGTGCGCGTAGTCTTCGGCGCTGTTGGGACCATGCCCCACGATCAGGAGCGCATGTTCGCGCGGCGTGTTGGTCATGGCGCGCGCACGATCCGTGAGCACATCAGCCAGCTCGGGCGCACTGTCGATGGCCTTGGTCATCACCATTGGCACCGACGTGCGCGGCTTCTCGATGCCCGCCATGTGGAGGTGATGCTGCATCATGTCGTCGAGCGTGATGCTGTCGCCTGCGAGATAGCGGATCTGATCGTAGTGGCCGCTATGGCTGGAGACGAGCATGGGCACGACCACGATGCGCGAGGCGCCGCCCTTCTCGAGGCGCGCCACCACGTCCTGGAAGCGCGTCTTGGCCGCGGCCGGTCCCATGAGGAAGGACACTTCCACCGGGGCGCCCGTCTTCACCTGCCGCGCCACGTCCAGCACGTGCTGGTTCCACACCGAGTCGCCACCATGCGCCACAATGATGGTGGCCGGGGTGCCGGCGGCAGCCGCAAAGGCCTTGGCCGCGGCGCTTGACGCCGGCGACGGTGAGGCCACCGCCGGTGCCGGAGCCCCATGCTGGCTGTGGTCCTGCGCCTGGCCGCGAACCGTGGCCGGGGCCACCACGGCCAGCATCAGCGCCGACAACGCGGACGTCAGGGGCAGAAAACCACGACGCATCGGGAGACCGGCCGCAGGCTGGAAGGGAACGAAAGTGATCATGGCAGGGTTAGTTGAGAACGGCCATCAACAAAGACTCCGAATATTGAACCCGATACCCGAGTATGTCAATCGGGTATGGAATCGGGCCGACACAATTCGCCTGTGCGTGACACCCTGATACATTTCGCCGCACTCCCACTCCGCCCTCGGGCGGGGCGCGGGATTCAGGGGGGATGGTCGAGTGGTTTAAGGCTCCGGTCTTGAAAACCGGCGTACCGGCAACGGTACCGTGGGTTCGAATCCCACTCCCCCCGCTATGCCCGACTCGATGCGCAGCTTCCCCACCCTGGCGCTTCGGCGTCTCCGTCTCGTGTCGCCCGGTGTCGCGGCCGTCACGCTCATGCTGAGCGGGGCGGCCGTTGCCGCACAAGCACCCGACGCGCAGTCTCAACCGAGCACGCAGCCGAGCACGCAGCCGAGCGCGCAATTGAGCGCCCGGAGCCAGCCACCGCTGCCGCGCATCACACCCGTCGTATCCGGCGTGAGTCCGCTGTTGCAGGCGGTGCATGCGGCCGGGGATTCGGTTCTCTGGGCAGCGGGACATCGCGGTGTGGTCCTGCGCTCGCGCGACGCCGGTCGCAGTTGGGAGCGACTGAACACGCCGAGCGGCGACTCACTCGAGTACCGCGATGTGCACGGCTTTGGCGCCGACACCGCGTTCATTCTGTCGGCCGGCGCCGGCAGCAAATCGCGCATCTATCGCACCGTCAACGGTGGGCGCGATTGGGCGCTGCAGTTTGTCAACCGAGATACGGCCGCGTTCTACGACTGCTTTTCGTTCAGCAGTGCACAACAGGGCGTCGCCTTCAGCGATGCGTCGAACGGTCGCAGCAACATTCTGCATACCAGCAACGGCGGCGCACGCTGGGCCCTGCGTGATGCGCAGCAGGTGCCCGCGCCGCTCGAGGGCGAAGGGGCATTTGCTGCCAGTGGTCAGTGTGTTGCGCATGCCTCGGCCAACCACGTGTTCATCACCACCGGCTCACCCGGCGCGCGTCTTCTTTCCAGTCGTGATGGCGGTCTGACCTGGCGTGTCGACAGCACCCCCTTTGTGCGCGGTGCGGTGGCCGGCATGACCGGCATCACCTTTGCCACGCCGCAACGCGCTGTCGCAGTGGCCGCCGACATCAATGCGCTGCGCACCGACACCTCCAGTCGCGTCATTGGCGTAACGGAAGACGGCGGTGTGTCCTGGCGATTGCTGCCACGCCCCACGCAGCCCGGCGCGCTGGTGAGCGCGGCCTGGGTGCCGGCGAACGGTGATCGCATCATGGTGGTGGCCAGCTATGGCGGTGCCAGCTACAGCACGGATGCCGGGCAAAGCTGGACCCGCATCACCGATCAGGTGACGACCTCCGTGGCCACGATCGGACGCACGGCCGTACTCGTTGGTGGCAGTGGTCGCATCTGGCGCATCGAATTCTGAACTCCCTCCCCATCATGACCAACATCCTTCGTTCGTGGGGCACAGTCGGGGCCTCGTTTGCGACTCGCGGTGGCACTCTGCTCTCCGCGGTTCTGCTGGCCGCATGCGGCGGAGACAGCGCGGCTCCAGTCGACGACACGGCCCTCGCCCCGGCGTATGCCGCCATCACCGCCGACGACATCATGCGCCACACGCAGGTGCTGGCGCATGACTCGCTCGAAGGCCGCGCACCCGCCACAGCGGGCGAAGACAAGACGGTGCGCTACCTCGAGGAGCAGTTCAAGGCCATGGGGCTCGTGGGTGGCATGCCGGATGGCTCGTTCGTACAGAACGTCACCCTGCTCCGGTCCGTGCCGCATCCTGAGGCATCGTTCCATGTGGGCAGCCGCGTCATTCCGCTCTCGCATCCTGCCGACTACTACATGGTCACACGCCGCGAGCAGGCGCTCGTGGAAGCCGACGCCGAACTGGTGTTCGTTGGCTATGGCGTGGTCGCCCCCGAGTATGATTGGGACGACTACAAGGACGTCGACGTGAAGGGCAAGGTGCTGGTGATGCTGGTCAACGATCCGGCCATTCCCGACGCCGGAGATTCGACCAAGCTCGACGCCAACATGTTCAAGGGTTCGGCCATGACGTACTACGGCCGCTGGACCTACAAGTACGAGATCGCCAGTGCCAAGGGGGCAGCAGGCGCGATCATCATTCACGAGACCGGCCCGGCCGGCTATCCGTTTGCGGCGCTCTCGAGCCTCGCGCGCGAGAACCTCGACATCAAGGCACCCGACGGCAACATGTCGCGCACCGGTTTCGAGGCCTGGATCACGCAGCCCAAGGCTGAGGAACTGCTGAGCGCGGCAGGCCAGAGCTTCGCCGCGCTCAAGGCCGCGGCGCTGCGCAAGGACTTCAGGCCCGTCGCACTGGGTGCGCGCGCACGTGTGCGCCTGGCGAGTGAACTCAGCACGGTGCAGTCGCGCAACGTGGTGGCCATGCTCCCCGGCAGCGATGCAGAGCGCAAGAACGAGTACGTGATCTACTCGGCGCACTGGGACCACATGGGACGCGACACCACGCTCAGTGGCGATCAGATTTTCAACGGCGCACTCGACAACGCCTCTGGCACGGCGCAGATGCTGAGCATCGCCAAGGGATTTGCGGCCCTGCCCACCAAGCCGGCGCGCTCCATCCTGTTCGTCGCGCTCACCGCCGAAGAGAAGGGCCTGCTGGGCGCGCGCTACTTCGCCACGCAACCGCCGGTGCCGTTATCGCAGGTGTTGGCCAACATCAACATGGATGGCGTCAATCAATGGGGCCGCACCAGCGACATGGTGGTCATCGGTTTTGGCAACAGCACACTCGATGACGTGCTGGCTGATGTACTGCGGCCGGCCGGACGCAGCATCGGGCCCGACGAAGAGCCCGAGAAGGGGTACTTCTACCGCTCCGATCACTTCGAGTTTGCCAAGCAGGGCGTGCCGGCACTCTACACCGAGGCGGGCAGCCGCTTCATCGGCAAGGACTCGAGCTTTGGTGCGCAGAAGCGGGACGAGTACACGTCGAAGGACTATCACCAGGTGAGCGACGAGGTGAAGCCCGACTGGGACCTGAGCGGTGCCGTGGAGGATACCCGCGCCCTGCTGGCCGTGGGCTACCGCGTGGCGAATGGCGAGACCTGGCCCACCTGGAAGCCGGGCACCGAATTCAAGGCCAAGCGTGATAGTACGCTGGCCAAGCGGACGCCCTGACCCCAGCGACCCGCCATTGCCCGGAGCGTACCCGGCTGTGTAGATTCCCGGTCTGTCATGGTTCGCGCCTGTCGTGCGCCACGATGGCACGGAGTCTCCGGTGCAAACCGCGGGTCCGTGGGGTGTTGGAGAGATGGCCGAGAGGCTGAAGGCACCGGTTTGCTAAACCGGCATAGGGGGTCAACCCCTATCGCGGGTTCGAATCCCGCTCTCTCCGTTCCGCGGGTCCGCTGCAATGCCGGCGGGCCCGCGTTTGTTTTTCCGGGCATGAACGTGTCCATCGCGTTCTGTCATCCATCCGGTCAGTGGCCGGACACCGACTCTGCCGACCTTCAGGTCGTGGTGCATATGACGTCTTCGCTTCCCCAGACGCTGCGCGTGCGTTTCGCGCCGTCTCCCACGGGCTTCCTGCATGTGGGTGGGGCACGTACCGCCCTCTTCAACTGGCTGCTGGCCCGCAAGTTCGGTGGACAGTTCCTGCTTCGCATCGAAGACACCGACCGGCAGCGCAGCACCGACGAAAGCACGCGCGCCATCTTCGAGGGGCTCGAGTGGTTGGGCCTCAGCTGGGATGAGGACGTGGTGTATCAGGGCGCCAATGTGGCGCGGCATGCCGCCGATGCACACCGCCTGCTCGAGTCCGGCGCCGCCTATCGCGACTTCACCACTCCGGCCGAAACTGAGCGCCTGCGGGCAGAGGCTGAAGCGCGCGGCGACGTGTACCGCTTCGATCGCGCGCAGGCCATGCTGAGCGACGAGGATCTGGCGGCGCGGCTGGCTGCCGGCGCGCCGTATGCCATCCGCTTCAAGGTGCCCGAGGGCCACACGGAGTGGCATGACCTCGTGCACGAGCGCATTGCGTTTCCCAACAAGGACATCGAGGACTTCGTCATCCTCCGCTCCGACGGAACGCCGGTGTACAACATGGCCGTCGTCTCAGACGACATCGCCATGGGCATCACGCTTGTCATGCGCGGTGACGATCACATTTCCAACACACCCAAGCAGATCCTGCTGTATCGCGCGCTCGGCGCCACGGTGCCGCAGTTTGCGCATGTGCCCATGATTCACGGCACCGATGGCAAGAAGTTGAGCAAGCGTCATGGGGCCACCGCCGTGGGCGACTATCAGCATCAGGGACTCCTGCCGCAGGCCATGCTCAACTTCCTCGCGCTGCTGGGTTGGTCGCCCGGTGACGACACGGAAGTCATGACGCTCGCGCAACTCGTGGACAAGTTCCACGTCGAGGGCCTGCAGAAGAAGGCCGCGGTGTTTGACACCAAGAAGCTCGAGTGGATGAACGGTCAGCATCTCGCGCTCATTCCCATCGCGGAGCTCGGGGCGGTGGTGGCGCCGCTGCTCGAGAAGGCGGGGCTCGCGACCGTCGCGGAGCTTGAGGCGCGCGCAGCCTGGTACCATGGGGTGCTGGAACTGCTGCGCGTGCGCGCGCGGCTTACCGACGAGATCGTGGCGCAGGCGCGGCCATTCTTCGGCGAGACGGTGGAATACGACGCCGACGCGGTGAGCAAGCAGTGGCGGGACGCGGCGCTCACGGCCGACGTGCTGCAGGCCACACACGACGCGCTGGCCGAACTGCCCGCGTGGGAGATGGTCGCCATGGAGGAGCGCCTGCGCACTCTGGCCGAAGTGCGTGGCATTTCGGGCGGCAAGATCTTTCAGCCGCTGCGTGTCGCGCTTGTTGGCCTCACGGTGAGCCCGGGCATCTTCGATGTGCTCTACTACCTCGGTCGCGATCGCGCCCTCGCGCGCATCGCGGCGGCGGTGCAGTACCTGCGGGCGGGCTGAGTGGGCCGCTGGGTCCGTCGCGTAAAGTCGGACACCTGGCTGACCGCCATATCGTCAACAGCTCACGCAGAGAACAGCAAGAGAACCGCAGAGGGCGCGGAGAACAGCAGTCCGGGTTGAACTGCCTCGACGCGGATGTCGCGGATGAGGCGGAAACCACACGGATGAACGGCCGCGATTCAATACTCGGGGCAGCGCACCTCTGCGCCCTCTGCGGTCCTCTTGCTGTCCTCTGCGTGAGCTGTTGACGATCTCGCTGAGTCACCGAGGATTTCCGCTCGCAATGAACCAGCAACAACATCACGGAGCCAACTGGCCTGAATAGACTCTGCGGAAGAACGAAACTGATCCGTGTTGTTTCCGCCCAATCCGCGTCATCCGCGACAAGGCTGTTGAAGGTATCTGCCGCCGGTACGCCGCCTGTTCACTGACTTTGTGGCGGCCCAAAGACCCATAACAGCTCACGCAGAGCACAGCACGAGAACCAAAGAGGGCGCAGAGAACAGCAGTCCGGGTTGAACTGCCTCGACGCGGATTTCGCGGATGAGGCGGAAACCACACGGATGAACGGCCGCGATTCAATACTCGGGGCAGCGCACCTCTGCGCCCTCTGCGGTCCTCTTGCTGTGCTCTGCGTGAGCTGTTGACGATCTCGCCGATGCACCAGACCATCGGCGCAGCACGCAACCAGTGCGCTAGCGCGGCGGATCCTGCTTGTCGGCCGTCCGCACCGGAGCCGCCACGCTGGCGCTCGGTGCACGCAATCGGTCACGCCGCTCCGTATCGCGACGCGCATCCATTTCCTTGACCACACGGCGGAACTCGGCTTCACCCAAGCCACGCGAGGACATGCGTTGAATGTCAGCGCGCGCCTGCTGGAGACGTGCGCCATTGCTCATGGCTGTGGGATTGGCGGAGAACTGCGCCGCGGTGGCCGCGTTGAGCGGCAGGAGCCCAAGCAGCGCATTGGGAATGGTGACCTTGCCGAGCCGAATGCCCTGCTGATCCCAACCCCAGCGATTGCCGTTACCGTCGGTCTTCGTCCAGTCACCGGGCTGACGGCCCGTCTGTCCGCGCGCACGGGCGAGCGAGTCGACCGAATCCTGCGCCGCCATGAGCACGCCGCGCATCATCTCACCGATGTTGTCCGCACGATCACCCTGTACGGCCCCACCACCGCCGCCACCACCGACCGGACCACGCCAGACGCGCTCGTCATTGTAGCCGGGCCGCACGCCCCGCACGTTCGGGTCGAGCGCCCCCACCCCATTGCCGGGCGCGGCGCTGCCGGTGTCGCGGGACACCGCAGGAGCCGGAGCGGCTGTCACCGGCGCGTTGGGAACGCCGACAGGCTGTGGCGACGGCGCAACCTGCGTCGGCGGTGTTTGTGGCCGCGGCCTGACCGCCACGGGAGGCGTGACCTGCGTAGGCTGTTCGCGCGGCGCGATGTACGTCAGCCGCTCCTGGCGCAGCTCTTCATTGCCAAACGGAAGCAGCCGACGGAAGGAGTAGCCCTTGGGAATGACCTGAACCAGGAGGGCCACCGCCACGACATGCAGCGCGACTGCGAGCAGCACCGTACGCGGCGAGCGCCTGTCCTGCTGCGGCAGCCCTTGCAGCCGCTGCCCCAGCGGCGGCTTGGTACGCGCACGCTGTGGCCCCGCCCCGCCCATTCCGGACGGCTCGTGCGCACCCGGAGGTGAGGGAGGCGGGACACGATCGGTCATCTGAGAAAGATAGTCGGTTTTCCAGGTGACGATGGGTCAGGAAGGCGCCACTACGGGATTAGAGACCCGGCTCAGGCCCACCAGTTCCACCTCCACCACGTCGCCCGGCTCGAGTTTGCGGGTGCCGGCCGGTGTGCCCGTCGCCACCAAGTCTCCGGGCTCCAGCGTGAGGTACTGCGAGATGTAGTGCAGCAGAAACGGGATCTTGAACACCATGTCAGCGCCCGTGGCCTCCTGCACCACCTGACCGTTGACACGGGTCACGAGCTGAATGGTTTCCAGATCGGCAGGGACCGGCGCCACCGGGCCGAGCGGACAGAAGGTGTCGAGCCCCTTGGCCCGCGCCCACTGGCCGTCATTGCGCTGCAAATCGCGCGCGGTGACATCGTTGAGCGCCACCACACCACCGATGGCCGCCCGCGCTTCCGCCTCACTGCCGGCCTTGCTGAGCCGGGCACCCATTACCACCGCAATCTCACCCTCGAACTCGATGTGCGTGGAGACGGGATGCAACACGATCGATTCACCTTCGCGGATGATGGCCGAGGGCGGCTTGAGAAACAGCAGCGGTTCCTTGGGCACATCGTTGCCCATTTCCCGGGCATGCGCCACATAGTTGCGGCCGACGCAGACGATCTTGGATGGTGTTGGCACGGGGTGAACCGGTTGGAATTGGACGGGATGCCGGACTCAAGACTCTGAACCTGAACACACGACTCGGAACTGATCAGTTTCGAGTTCTGGGTTCAGGTTTCGTGTCTCGAGTCAAACTACTCGCCGGCCAACTCATCCGCGTTGACGCCGGTAGAAGGCAGACACCTCGCCCACCACCTCACCCCACGCACCAGAGACCCGCCGCGCCGGTGGCAAACCCTCCAGCAGCGATCGTCCATAGCGTTTCGTCACCACACGCGGATCACTCAACACCACCACGCCGGCGTCAGTCCCGCTGCGAATGAGACGGCCGAAGCCCTGCTTGAGGCGCAGCGCCGCGTGCGGCAGCATGTACTCCATGAAGCTGTTGCCCCCGCGCGCTTCAATGGCTTCGCACTGCGCCGCCACCACTGGCTCGGTTGGCACACGAAACGGCAGCTTGGCAATGAGCAACCCACGCAGCGCCTGACCCGGCACGTCAATGCCCTCCCAGAAGGTGGCGGTGCCCAGCAGCAGGGCGCGCCCCGAATCACGGAAGCGCTGCAGCAGCACATCCCGCGGTTCTTCGCCGTGCACCAGCAACGGCCAGCGGCCCGCGGCGCCCGCATCACGCAGGGCGGCCGCCATCTCCCGCACATCGCGGTGACTGGTGAACAACACGAACAGCCCGCCATCGCTGGCCGTGGCGAGATCCGTCAGATGCCGCGTCACGGCTGCGAAATGCGCACGCGCATCTTCGTTGGGCGCCGGCAGGTCAGTGGGCAGCACCAGCAGGGCCTGACGCGGATAATCGAACGGCGACGGAAACACGGCCGTCACGCGCTCTCGCTTGACCTGATCGACACCGAGCCGTTTCTCGAGAAAGCTGAAGCCGCCGTCGGTGGCCAGTGTGGCACTGGTCACCACCGCGGTATCAAGTCGCTCGAACAGGTCCTCGCGCAGCACCGGCGCCAGGTCGAGCGGTACACCGTGCACCGCCACATTGCGTTCGCCGTTGGCTGAGGGCTTGCCCTGATACTCCATCCAGCGCACCACCTTGGGCCCATCGCCGGTGGGATTGAGCCCCTTGGAGAGGGCGTCGCCGGCCGAGTGCAATCGACGGATGACCGCGCGAATCTCGTTGAGCAGCGACTCCATCTCCTGTGCTCGCTTGCTGTCGCTCTCGAAGCGTTCGCGCACCACCGCGAGCCCCTTCCCCAGCGCGTCGATTTCAGTCAGCAACTCGCCGAGCGTTTCACCAATGCCGCCGAGCCACAGCGGATGCTGTTGAAACGTGTCGGTCAGACGCATGACGGGCTGGCCCTCCTGCTCCAGCACGGCCGCCAACAGTTCGAACAGCAGCTGCGCGCGATCACGCGCGGTGACCGTGCTGGAAAAGAGGCCGCTTTCGATGAGATCGAGGCTGGCTGTGCTGAGCAGGTCGCGCTTACCCACGAGACGTGACACCAGTGTGGGCAGGAGACCACGTCCACGCCGCTCGAGTCGGGCAAACAATCGCGCAAGCGCGCGACGCGTGACACTGTGCCCGAGGTGTGCGGCCGCCGCGTCTTCGAGATGATGCCCCTCGTCCACCACCAGACGACGATAGGCCGGCAGCACGGCCGCCTCCTCCCAGTTCTGCACCTGGCGCCGAACGGCCACGTCGCTGAGCAGGAGGTGATGGTTGACCACCACCACATGCGCGGCCGCCGCCTCACGCCGCGCCTTGAACAGATAGCAGTCGTTGTAGTGGGAACACTTCATGCGGGTGCACAAGTCCGGCTCGGCGGACACCTCATCCCACACATCGGCACGTGGCGGCGTGGCAAGGTCGGCCAGCGAGCCATCACTCGTGCGCGCCGCCCACTCGACAAGCTTCTCGAGCTCATCGCCGACACCGTCGTCGAACAGCGCGGCGCCGGCACCCGTGGCCTGCTCCAGACGCTGCAGACAGAGGTAATTGCGCCAGCCTTTGAGCAAGGCGAAGGTCACCGTCTGGTCGGTGAGCGCCTGCTTGAGAAACGGCAGGTCCTTGGCCACCAGCTGCTCCTGCAGCGTGATGGTGTTGGTGCTTACCACCGTGCGCTCACCATTGGCCGCCGCCCAACGCAACGCAGGTACCAGATACCCGAGCGACTTGCCGACGCCGGTGCCGGCTTCAAGCAGCGCCACCCCACCCCGGTTGTAGCGCTGCGCAACTTCCGCGGCCATGTCGCGCTGACTCGGACGATCCTCGTAGTCGCGCGCCGACGACGTGCCGTTGCCTACGCCACGCATGACCGCCGCGATGGGACCGTTGGGGCCCAGCGTCTCGTGAATGGCCTCGATGGCCAGCGGCACCCGTTCGCGCTGCGTGGGAATTTCGGTGACCACATACACACGCGTGGCGCCGTTGTCGCAGATGGCGAAGCCCACGCCATTCTGATGCAGACGCCACGCCACCTCGAGGTCCGCCTCACTGGGCGTCAGCTCACCCGAGGGGTGATTGTGCAGCAGCATCTGCCCGCGCTCCGCCACGCCTGGCAGTGCGAGCACACTCTGCACATCACCGGCGGCCACCTTGCGCGCCGTGGCCAGCATGCCGTCCTTGTCCACTGTGCAGACGAAGCAGACTTCGTTGCCACCATGCAGCAGAATCTGCGTGCGCACGGCCTGTGCGGCCGCCTTGGCGAGGCGGGGTTCTCCCGACGTGGTGCTGGCCATGAACGTGCCGACCTGCCCCGGCCTCAGGTCTTGCGCGGCTTCTTCTTCGCGGCCGGAAAGAGCACGTTGTTCAGAATCAGACGATAGCCCGGCGAGTTGGGATGCAACGACAGATCCGTGGGGGCGCTGCCAATGGCATGCTGCGGATCTTCCGGGTCATGACCACCCAGAAAGGTCCACGAGCCCTTGCCGTAGTCGCCATGCAGATACTTGGTCCACGGCGCGCCTTCTTCCTGCGCCAGCACGGTCACGCCGCTCTTGACCACGGCACGATTGAAACTGGTGGTGACGCCATAGAAATCCGAAACGACCGTGCGATGATTCTGCACGAGCATGCTGGCCACCGGATCGAGCTTGGCCGAGAACTCAAAGAGGCTGAACGCACCGAGTGGCTGGCGTCGCGACGGCACGTTGACCTGATGGCCGTCGATGTCACTGAGCGCATTCACGTAGGGCGACGGCTCGATGTGCGCACCCTGAAACGCCAGGGCGCGTGTCCAGTCGAGCCGGGCATCCGCGTCTGGCGCCGGCGGCGTGCCGTCGGAGAACGGCCCCGCGATGTCCACCGCGAACGACGCAATGGACAGGTCGAGCGACTCGGTGGCTCCACACATGGCAAAGAGAAAGCCCCCGCGCTCCACGAAGGTCCGGATGCCGTCGGCCACCGCCTTCTTGAGCGTGGGCACATCACCCTTGCCGAAGCGACGTCCCGTGGCGAGATCGCGCTCACGCTGCGCGATGAACCAGGGTGCATCGCGATACGCGAGGTAGAGCTTGTTGTACTGCCCCGTGAAGTCCTCGTGATGCAGGTGCACCCACTCGTACTTTGACAGGTCACCACGCAACACATCGTCATCCCACACGGACGTGAAGTCGATGCCGGCGTAGGTGAGCGCGAGCGTCACGGCATCGTCCCAGGGTGGCTGGTCGACCGGACGATAGATGGCAATGCGCGGCGCGCGCTCGAGCACCACGGCGTCCATGTTGCCGCCAGCGATCTCCGCGCGCGCGCGGGCCACGTCGGCATCGGTCCACGGTTCAACCGACACGCCGTCGAGTGCCGCGCGCTTCCTCAGGTCCGGTGCGTCGGGAACCAGAAACGCGCCGCCGCGAAAATTCAGAAACCACTCGGCCTTCTGTCCCGACTTGAGTGCCTGGAAGGCAACGCCGTAGGCCTTGAGGTGATTGCGCTGCGCGTCGTCCATGGGCAGCATCAGGTGCTGCGCCGAGGCCACATCAGGCCGAAGGACGCACAACAGAGCGAGGGCAAGCAGCGCGCGCAGCATCATGCGGGCAATCTAGCGGGAGGGAATGCGAAGGGGCGGCCAGGCGAGGGGGCCACGGGCGACGAGGCCACGGGCGGCACCGTCCCCTTGAGTTTCTCGAGTTCACGGCGGGCCTGGGGAGCCAGGGCACTGCCGGTGTAGTCCACCAGCAACTGCTCGAGATGCGCGCGGGCTCCGTCCTTGTCGCCCTGCGCCAATTGCAGACGGGCCCAGCTCAGCAGGGCCTCAGGCGCTTCGGGACTCGTGGGATACTGTGTGATGATGCGACTCCACACCGCCGGCGCGGCATCGCGCGCACCCAGCCGCGCACTGATGGCCAGCACGGCGGGCGCCGCCGCGCCAACGGAGTCAGCCAACGCAGCAAACTGTTTGGCCGCTCCCGCCGAGTCACGCCGGGCGAACGCGAGGAAAGCCCGCCCGACCGCCGGCGAGCGGTCCAAACGCACACGCGCGAGCAGCCCCAACGCGTCCACCAATTCAGGACGCTGCGTGGACGCTCGCACGAGACGACGCCGCGCGGTGGCCAGGTCGCCATCGTACAACGCCAAGGCGCCGGCGATTTCGTCGTCGTCCTGCAAATCGCTTTCGCTCATTGCGCGGCGTGCCCGCTCCACTTCCCCGACCCGCAGCCACGCCGTGACCAGCGGTCGGGTCAGCGCCGCCCGCGTGACCTCATCAAGGCTGCCGCGTTCGCGATCCAGCACAGACTGGGCCTCGGCCACACGACCAGCCTCACCGAGGGCTGCGATCTCGAGCGGCAGCAAGGCCTTGCGGCGCGTGCGCTCCGATGTCGTGTCACGCGCGCCGCGCGATGGCGCCGGTGGTGTTCGGCGCACCATGGCGAGCGCCGCAGCCGCATCGCCACTGCGCAAGCGGGCATCCGCAGCACGTTGCTGACTCTCGAGATCGCCACGCTGCGCAAACACCGCACTCCAGGCCTCGGCAGCCACGCTCCAGTGCTCACCGGACTCGGTACGCTCACCGAAGGCGCGCCAGGCCGCCAAAGTGCTGTCGTCCGGCGGCAATGTGGCCATGACCTGCCACGCGCGACGGGGTTCACTCCAGGCCAGTTCCAGCGAAGACAGCAGACGACGGCGCCCCAGTTGCGCAGGCGGAGCTTCGAGGACGCTGCGAATGGAATCGCGCGCCGCAACCGGCGCACGCTGCATGCCATACAGCGCGGCCGTCTCGAGCCACGGCTGATCGATCAGCGCTTCACGATAGGCACGCGCCGCCGCATCCCATCGGCCCAGCGACACATGCAATTGCGCCGTCTCGCCGGTGACGGCGCCCGCAGCGCCCAGCGTCCGCGTAGCCTCCTGCAAGAGCGAATCGGCGGCGAGACTCCGCCCCTGCTGCATGAGCAGGCGCGCATACTCGCGGTACGGTGCACCATCGTTGGCATCGGCGCGCCGCCACATCTGAAAGGCCGTGCGCGCCTCATCATCACGACGCATGGACACGAGCGTCCGAAGATGGATCTGGTGGGCCGTGGGATCGGTCGGGCGGCGCTGCAGCACCCGACGCGCCATGGGTACAATGGAATCCAGCGCTCCCTGCTCGAACCACACACGTTCGAGCCCCAGCATCGCCACCGCCAAGCGATCCCCGTCGGTGGCACCTGCGGCCAGCACCTGCAACACGACTTCCTTGTACGCGTCGGCGGCGCGTGCACGCTCGCCCTTGTCTTCGGCATCGAGCGCGCGAGCCAGCGGGTCTGTTGGGACGCTGCCGCCGGCGCGCGCCGTCTGCGCCTCGAGCGGCATGAGGCACAGCGCCGTGAGAAGCGCCGCCGGAATGAGTTGAGACAGTCGCTTCATGACGAGGCCCCGCCCCACACGCTTACTGCGGTGGTACGCTGCCATTGAGTCGACGGAAGTACTCGATCACCAGACGGCGATCTTCAGGCCCCAGCCCACGCAAGTCGTTCCACGTGGGTGGCTGATAGCGCCCCGCCGCACGGCCCGAGGCGGAACCGTCGACACGACCGGTACCCTGACCGGTGCCGGCCTTGGCTTCGCGCGGGCCCTGATCATCCCGCTCATCCTGCTCGAGAAAGCGTCCGGCGTCGAGCAGACGGCGATACAGCGACTGCTGACGCTGCGCGACGTTGGGATCGAGTCCACCACGCTCGAGTTGCTGCGCCAACTGCTGGGCCTCACGCGCCAGGGCATCGGTGCGTCCGGTCTCATCGAGATCGGACACGTCCGTGAGGTTGCGCGCGACTTCTCGCTGCTGCCGCGCGAGCACGCGTGCCTGCTGCTGCGCCTGATCACCCTTGGCGCCGCCCGGCATGAGATTGAGTCCCTGCATCTGGCTGTTGAGCTGTCCCTGCTGCTGTGCAAGCTGCTTGAGCTGCTCCATCATCTCGGTGAATCCGGAGGCCGACTGCGCGTTGTTGACGCGCTCGCGATCGCGTACCAAGGATGACAGCGCCTGATTGAGCGCCTCACTGGCGTCTTTCATGGCGCTCTGCGCCTGCTGCGATCCACCCGGCTGGCCCGACTGCTGCATGGCCTGCGTGGCCTGCTGCACGCGGCGCTGGGCTTCACCCATGGCCTTCTGCGAACGCTGCGACAGCAGAGACGACGAGCGCCCGGCTTCTTCGAGCTTCTCCGCTGTCTGCTGCACGCCCTGCTGCAGTGCACTCTGCTCACCCTGCATGCCCTGCGCGCCGTCCTGCTTCATGCGCTGCTCGAGCTCGGCCTGCTGCCTGGCCAACTGCATGGTCTCGTTGATGGCCTGATCGAGTCGATCCGATAGCTCACCCTTCCAGGCGTTTACCTGCGCATCACGCGCCTGTCCGAGCTGCTGCGCGGCCTTGTCCATGGCGTCGGCAGCACGACGCGCCTGGTCTGACGGGTTGCCCTGCTGACCTTGCTGACCCTGCTGGCCCTGCTGGCCCTGCTGGCCCTGCTGGCCCTGCTGGCCTTGCTGGCCTTGCTGGCCTTGCTGGCGCTTGCTGGCCCTGCTGGCCCTGCTGGCCCTGCTGGCCTTGCTGGCCTTGCTGGCCTTGCTGGCCTTGCTGGCCTTGCTGCTGCTGACCTTGTTGGCCTTGCTGCTGCTGGCCTTGCTGCTGCTGTGCCTGTTGCTGGCGCGCGGCCTCACGCGCCGCGTCACGCGCCGCCTGCGACATCGCATCCGCGGCCTGCTTGGCCAGAGGCTGCGCCTCACGCGTCTTTTCCGCGCCGGAGCGCGCGCCGGCCTCCTCGAGACGCTTGGCCAGATTCTGCACTTCGCGCTCGATGTCGCGCGAACGTTCAGCCAGCGAGCGTGGGTCCGTGCTGCTGCGCTGCTCTGCGCCGTCCTTGGCTTCGCCGGGCTTGCCGTTGGCATCACGGCGCTGCGCGCCATCCATGCGATCGGCCATTTGCCGCTGCTCCTTGGACAGATCGCGCGCGTCGTCACGCAACGTCTGCATGGCGCCCTCGAGCGCGGCCCGCTTGAGCATCTCGGCACTGCGCTCGAGCTGTTCGCGCATCTGCTTCTGCTGCTCCGACAGCTGTTGCATGGACTGCTGCGCCTGCGTGCCGCTCAACCGGTCCGCATTGCGATTGAGCTCCTCGAGCTGCTTCTGCATCTCGGGCGTCATCGCGTCACGCAGCATCTTCTGGATGTCGCGCATGCGCGAGGCCAGCGTGGTATCGAGCGCATTGGCGTTGCGCAGCCGCGACTCGAGCTCCTGGGCACTCTGCCGCAGGGAGTCCACGCGCGCGCCCAACTGCTGCTGCTCACGCGCCATCTGCTTGGCCTTCTCGGCAGCGCTGAACGACATCGACTGCGACTTGTTGCCTTCGCTCTTGGCTCCGGCCGATGGATTCTGTTCGGCGGCGCTGCCCTGCAACTCGCGGCTGCGTGAGGCGTCGCTGGTGTTCTGCTGCAGTCGGCGTTCCTGCTGCGCCAGCTGCGCCGCGCGCTGCGCCAGCGAATCGGCCAGGGCGCGTGCCATCGACCGCTGCTCGGCCAGGGTGGGCATGCGCAGAATGATCTCGGCGCTCACCGACTCCTGCGCCCAGGGCGAGTCGTCGGTGGCCACCGCCGTCACGTGCAGCTTGTCACCCGGCTCCAGCTGACGCCCATCGAGAGTGAGCGTGGCGCCCCCCTCAAACACCGGCGACCCGGGCGCCGCCACGTCCACACGCTCGCGTGCCACGGCACCCGTTGCGCCATCGGCGCCAGCGCGTTCACGCCATACCACGAGATGCACGCGCGCGACGCCATGGTCATCACTCGCATCAACCAGCACCGCCACCTGGCCCGTTGGGCCGATGGCCGTGTCGGTCATGGGCGCCACGATTTCGACCGCCGGCTTCTGGTCGGGGATGACCGTGAACGGCAGGGCATCCGGAAGTTCGGGCGCCAGAACCGCCCCATCAGCACGGGGTGTGGCCTCGGCAAGCCACTGCCAGGTGCCGTCGCGATCGATGGGCAGCAAGGCCTCGGCAGGCTGCCCCGTCCCCACGGCATCGCCCGCAAGCTGCATGGCGATGGTATCGCTGCCATTCACGAGACGAGCGTCGCGCGCGCCGGCGTGCAGCATGACCCGCACACGAACGCGCGTGCCCCGCGGTACGCGCAGCGGCGGCACCGGTTCCAGCGACTCATCGCTGCGGCCGAGATACGCCGGATACAACGCGCGCAACGACACGTCGCCAATCCAGCCCCGATCTTCGATGACGAGTGCGGCCTGCAGTTCCGGCGCCCGTCCGTCACTCACACGCAGCGCCGTGGGGGCGCGCACGGGCCCGAGCGGCAACTGCACACGTCCGTCATCGGCCACTTGGAGTGTGGTATCGCGCCAGGCCTCACCTTCGGCGCGCCAGGCGATCTGCACCGTCTCACGCGACGGCGCCACCACGCGCACCGTCACCGGCATGCCCCGGGGCACACGCAAGGGCAATCGATCAAACGTCATGGCAGGCAGCAGCGTGCCGCGCCATGCCGCAAACGGACGACGCATGACCGACAAACCATCGGGCACAACACGCGCGGCTGTCGCGACGGCCGCCACACCAAGGGCGGCTGCACAACCGGCCAGCGTGACACCGCGCAGCACGCGACCCGCGGCCAGCGGCACCAGTGGACCGGCCGTCAACTGACGTGCCACGTCTTCTGCAGCGCGCGCGCCCAGCACGCCCTGCTCCGCCACTTCCAGCGCGCCGCGGAGCGCACCGGCCCGCAGCGATTGCTCCGTCTCAATGGCACCGGCCAGCCCCGCGCGTGAAAGCAGCGTGGCATGACGCGCGCGCCACCAACGCACACCGGCCCACGCCCCACCGAGCCCCAGGGCCCACATGACAAATGGTGCGATGCGCGGCGCGCGCATCCAGCGCCCATCAGCCAGCAGTAGCGCGCCGAGCGCGATGGCCAGGGCAAAAACAGCCAACACAAGGAGAACGGATCCGGCATGCACACGCGCCTGCAACCCGCCCTGCTCGTTGGCGAGGCGGGTATCGAGAGAGCGCTCCGCGGATGATGCGGTTCGCAGTGCCGGTGCGGTCATGGGGTCACCCGCGCCGTGGTCGCGTACGTGAAGAGATTGATGCCGAGTCGCAGTGCGGCCTCATGCAGCGCGGGCGGATCCGGATATGTCCCCACGTCTTCCCATCCGTTGCCAAGGTCAGCCGAGTAGGTGTAGTACACCGCGAGACGGTTGCCGATGAAGATGCCGTAGCCCTTGGCCGGCTTGCCGTCGTGTTCATGAATCTTGGGCACACCACCCGGCAGGTCGTACACCAGGTGGTAGATGGGATGTGACGTGGGCACCTCGACGAGCGGGCGATCGGGAAAGACCCGCGCCATCTCGCGGCGGAAGCTTTCGTCGAGCCCGTAGTTGTCGTCGGCGTGCAGGAAGCCGCCGCGCGTGAGATACTCGCGCAAGCGCTGCACTTCGCGCTCACTCAACTTGATCTCCCCGTGCCCTGTGACGTGCAGGAAGGGAAAGTCGAAGAGGGCCGAGTCGGTGAGTCGTACCTTGGCTTCCGTGCGCTCTATGGGCAGCGAGGTGCGCTCGGCGATGGCGCGAATGAGGTTGGGCAGACTGGAGGGATTGGCATACCAGTCTCCACCACCATCGTACTGCAACCGCGCAATGGCGAGTCGCCCGGGCCCCGCAGCCGAGTCGCCGCGTTTGGGCGCGGCGGCCGCCATGACGACGGCGAGCGGCCCGAGCACGCACACCGACAACAGGAACTTACGAAGCACGTGCGGTGGGCGTGGCATGGCGGGGCGACTCAGGTGTCGTGGGCGAGGCGGTAGGCGAGATTTCGGCTGGCGCCGTGTTCGTCCATCAGCATGCGGACAATATCACGCGGACGGAAGCCTTGGGCGCGCAGATCCGCCGCGATGGCGTGCAGACCGTCCTCCGAGGGCGCCTCAGTTACACCGCCAGCGAGCACGAGCACGATTTCCCCTCGCGGAGGGGCCGTGTCGTAATACGCAGCCAACTCGACCAGCGTTCCGCGCCGGATCTCCTCGAAGTGCTTGGTGAGCTCCCGCGCCACGGCTGCCTGTCGAGTCGTCCCGCATATGGTCGTCAGGTCCCGCAGCGTGTCCACCAAGCGGTTGGGCGATTCAAAGAAGACCACAGCATGGGGCGAGCGCGCCGCCAGCGCCAACTGCTCTTCCCGCTCCTTGCCCTTCCGTGCCGGGAAGCCGAGCACGGTAAAGGGATGCGGCGTGAGTCCCGACGCCACCAGGGCGGCAAGGGTGGCAGAGGCGCCAGGCACGGGTACGACACGATGGCCGGCGCTGAGGGTTGCCTCGACGAGTCGGGCGCCCGGGTCGGACACCAGCGGGGTCCCGGCATCGCTGATGAGCGCCACGGATTCGCCGGCCGCCAATCGGGCCAGCACACGCGGCAGGACACTGGCTTCATTGTGCTCATGCAGCGCCACCGTGGCGGTGCGAATGCCGAAGCGGTCGAGCAATGGCCGACTGTGGCGCGTGTCTTCGCAGCAGATCACCGCCACCTGCTGCAACACGGCCAGCGCGCGCAAAGTCATGTCCCCAAGGTTCCCAATGGGGGTGCTGACAATGTGCAAGGCCCCAGGCGTTGCCGCCTGGGGCCATTCCCTCGCCGCCGCGTGTGCCAGCGACTCGAGCGACGAGGCTGACTCGGTCAGGCGTGCTCCTTGAACTTCGCTTCAAGGGCGGGACGCGGCACCGCCCCCACCACCTGATCAACCAGCTTGCCGTCCTTGAAGAACAGGATGGTCGGAATGGAACGCACATTGAACCGCGCGGCCGTGCGCTGGTTGTTGTCCACGTCGAGCTTCGCGACCTTGACCTTGCCCTGATAGTCCACCGCGAGCTGCTCGACGATGGGCGCGATCATGCGGCACGGCGCGCACCAGGTGGCCCAGAAGTCCACCACGGCCAGGCCCTGATGCTGCTCGATCTCGTTCGCGAACGTATCGTCCTTCACTTCGACTGCGTTGGCCATCGTCTGCTCCGTTGGGGCGCGGTTGCGGCCACCGGCCACGCGCCCCGTGTGCGGGATTAGAATTCGGATGTTGTCACCGACGCCCTCAACTAGACCGCCATGACCCAATCCGTTCGCCGCGGCACGCGCATCGCCCACATCGGGATTGCCGTTCGCGCCATCGACGAGCTGCTGCCTATCATGCGTGACGTGCTGGAGATGCCGGAGGTTCCACTCGGCGACTCCGACGGCGCGACCATTGTCGGTCTGGCCTCCGGTGAATCACTGGTGGAACTGCTGCAGGCCAACGCTGACGATACGCCAATCGGCAAGTTCGTCGCCAAGCGCGGGCCCGGCATTCATCACGTGTGTTTTGCGGTGGACGACCTCGACGGCATGCTGCAGCGCTGTCGGGATGCGGGCCTCCGGCTCATCGACGAAACACCACGCCTTGGTGCCGAGGGGAAACGCATCGCGTTTCTCCACCCGAGCAGCACCGGCGGGGTGCTCGTCGAACTGTCCGAATACTAGTCGGACGGGCACGGGGCGGGAGTGTGGGCCCCTGGTCAGCCCCTTGGGTCAGCGCCTCAGGTGCAGAAATCCCGCAGCTTGGAAACGTCCACATCCTGGACCAGCCACTTGCCACCGGGGCCGGTCACCGTGGTGAAGGTCGTGCGGGCGCTGACCTTGCCCTTGGTCAATTCCACCAGGTACTCCTGCAAGCCGCCGGCTATCAACCGCGGCCGGTCTTCGGCGTACACGAACTTGTCGTGCTGCATGAGACACTGCATGACGATGAGTCGCTTTTCGAGCTCATCGCGCTTGAGCTGGTCGCGCGCAAGGCCCTTGCTGTTCCCCCAATAGGCCGACATCCCCTGCAGATCCTGGGTGTTGACGGCCTTCAGGAAGGCGTCAATGGCCGTCTTTCCGCTGGGCGCACCGGCATCCGACGGCATGCTGCCAACGCTGGGCACCGCCGCACCAGGCAACGACGTTTCAGACGAAACCATCTGGCGGGCGCAGCCCCCCAGCGTCAGGGACGCGCCGAGCAGCGCGGCCAGTCCGAAAAAGCGGACCGGGCGGGCCCGGCGCAGCGTCGGTGTCGGGATCCGGTGTTCCACCTGCGTCTCCTTCCTTCGTCGTGAACTGGTGGGGGACATGGTCTTACCGCTGGTCCGCCACGAAATTGATAAGCTAGTACCCCAGGGGCGTCGCCGTGGTCGCCCTGCACCCTTTTGCCGGACATCCGCCTGTGACGTCGCTCCGCTATCAGCGCCTGTATGTCAACATTGATCACGTTGCCACGGTCCGGCAGGCCCGGCGGGGGCGTGAACCGGACCCCGTGGCCGCTGCCGTGCTCTGCGAGCAGGCCGGGGCCGACGGCATCACGGCGCACCTGCGTGAAGACCGACGACATATCCAGGACGATGACATTCATCGCCTGGCGGCCGCCGTCACCACGGTGCTGAACCTCGAGTGTGCCATAACCGACGACATGCTCCGCCTTGCCGAAACACTTCGGCCCGCGCAAGTGACGCTGGTGCCCGAGCGCCGCGAAGAAATCACCACCGAAGGCGGACTGGACGTGCTCTCCCACGAGGCCGCCGTGCGTTCGGCTGTGGCACGGCTCAAGGCCGTGGGTATTCGCACCAGCCTGTTCATCGACCCGGACGAAGCGGCCGTGCGCTGCTCGCAGGCGGTGGGCGCCGATGCCATTGAGCTGCACACCGGCACCTACTCGCATCATCCGCGCGAGCTCGTGCCTCTCATGGCCCTGCGCAAGGCCTCCGCGCTGGGCAGCTCGCTGGACCTCGCGGTCCATGCCGGCCATGGCCTGTCTGTACACAATGTGGGACCGGTGGCCGCGATTCCCGAAATCGAGGAGCTCAACATCGGGCACGCCATCGTCGGACGCAGCATCTTTGTGGGACTCGAACGGGCGGTGCGGGAAATCCGCGACGCCATGGACGAAGCCCGCGCGGCAGACCGTTTCTGAGCCGACGCGGGCGAGCCGACCGTTTCTGACCTGACTGCCCCCACGCCATGACTGCCCCGCACGCGCTGATCGAGTTCTTCCAGAAGGAGGCGGCCGAGTATCTCGACCGGCTCGAACAGTTGCTGGCGACCGGGGAAACCCAGGGGCCCGACGCGGCGGCGTTTCTCTCCAGTGCCCGCGCTCTGCGTGGCAGTGCCAGCATGACCCGGCTGGAGGGTCTGGCGGACTTTGCGTCCACCGTGGAGCGCATTGCCGCCGGCTGGCGCGATCGCGAGTTGCGCTGGGATCAGCGCCTGCACTTTGCGGTGCGCGGGGCGCTCGCCGAGCTGCGCTCGCTGGTGGAACGCGCGGGCGCGTGGAGCGAGGGGGAAACGCGGCGAAGCCGCACGCAGTCGGTGGCCCTTGCGGCGGTGGCCGCTGGCTATCTCGCTCTCGCGGTACCTACCGACTCACCCACCATGCCCATTGTACCCATCGCCCGTTTTTTCCCGGACGATGGCCTGCCCAACATCGTGCAGCGCAACGCCGCGCCGCCCATCACGCTGGCGCAGCGCTTCCGCCAGGACATTGCCGGCGCCGCCGACGGCGTGGCCCGCGAATCCGCCGCCCTGGCCACCACACCCGCCGGGCCGGCGCAGCTGGCGGTGTTCGATGGCCTCCGGCGCGCGCTGCTGGGCCTCGCTGATGTGGCCGAGAGTTATGGCGCCAGCAGCATTACGACACTCGCCACGCGCATGGCACGCGCGCCGTTGGCGACGGCCAGCGAACGCGCGGGCGTGCAGGGATTTGCGCGCTTGCTGATGGACCGCGAGCTGAGCGATCTGCAGCTCGCGCAGCAGGTGAAGCAGGCCGGTCTCACCTGGGCCGGTGCGACGCAACCCGAGCCGGCCATCGTGCCCATCGAGTCCCTGCTCTATCGCGGGCACTCGGCCGTATCGCGCGCGCGCGAAGTGCGCGACCATCTCAACGTGCATCGCCAGCGCGGCACACTGGGAGAGCCCGAGGCACAGGAGCTCTTTGCCGAGCTGAGTGACCTGCTGGATCTCGCGGTCACGACGTAAGTGCACACACCGTGAGTGATCGCATCCAGCCCCGTGAAGCGGGGCGTGTGACCGAAGCCGCGCACGCCAAGATCAACATCATCCTGCACATTCTGGCGCGCGAGGCCAGCGGCTATCACGGCATCGAGACGCTGTTTCAGCGACTCGCGCTGCACGACGACGTGACCGTTGCGGTGCAGAGCGGCAATCGCACACTGCACTGCGATGGCCCGAGCATGCCCGCCAGTGGCCTTGGCCCCACCGGGAGCAATCTCGCGTGGCGAGCCGCCGTGCAGTACTGCGACGCGGCTGCGTGGCCCACGGGGTTTGCCATTGCGGTGCACAAGCGCATTCCGGTGGGCGGCGGGCTGGGTGGTGGCAGCGCCGACGCGGCGGCGGTGCTGCGCGCACTCAATCGGCTGAACCCCGCGCCACTCAGCGAGGCCCGTCTGCTTGAACTGGCCGGCGGCCTTGGTGCCGACGTGGCATTTCTGTGTACGGGCGCCTCGCGCGCCTGGGCCTGGGGCCGCGGCGACCGACTGCTCACCTTGCCCGCGCTGCCCGACATGGCCGTAACCCTGCTGGCGTTTCGCGAGGGGGTGAACACGGCGGCGGCGTATGGAGCGGTAGCAGCGGCGCGCAACACGCAGGGCACGCGCATTGAGGCCATGGCGCGAGACCTGAACGCGCTCATGTCGTGGGAGCAGATTGCGCGTGCGGCGCACAATGATTTTGAGCCCGTCGTGACCACCATGCACGCCGGCGTCTCACAGGCCCTGCCCGCCGTCATGCACGCCGCCGCGCAACTGCGCGCGGCCGGTCACCCCGCCATCGGCCGCATGAGCGGCAGCGGCGCGACCTGCTTTGTGCTGCATCCGACGGGAACAGTACCTGAGTTGCCCGACCTGCCTGATTGCACAGTGGTTCGCACGACCACGGCCTGACTACGGGATCTTCGCTTCGCCCGTCTTCGGATCGAACGTCGCGCCAGCGGGCAGCAGATGCAGCCTGGCCCCCGCGGCTCCCAGCACCGCCGCTGACGCGCCCGTGCGCTGCGCCTGACGTGCATCCACCACGAGCACCGAACTCGCGCCCGCCACGCGCCACAGACCAGAGGGCTCGACAATGAGTGCCGTGCCTTCATCGATGCCCGCGCCAAGATGCGGCCCGTCGCCAAGCACGAGGCTGAGCAGACGATTGTGTCGCTTGCGACGCAGGAAATGCTGGTCGATGATGGCGTCCGTGAGATAACCGAAGCCGCTGTCAGTCGCCACGCTGCCCCGTGCCACGCGCGTCCAGGCTTCCGACGAATCCCGACGCGCACCGAGTTCATCACCGGTGATCATGGGGGTGGAGATGACGGCCGCGCCGGCTGAGGTGCCTCCAACCACGGCGCCCGCCACAAAACGCGACCGAATGGCGCGCTCCACCTTGCTGCCGCGCAGCGCGGCAATCAGGCGGTTCTGATCACCGCCACCAAACCAGACGCCCGTGGCACGATCCAGCAGCCGTACCACCGAGTCCATGTCGGCCTGCTCTCGCGTGATCCACAACGACTGCGAACTGGCACCCAAACGGCGGAAGTCCTCGGCCTTGGCCTCGCCACTTTTTTCGCCGTTCACGCTCGCCTGCGCAAACACGACGATGTGCGCCTTGCCCGGCCCGCCGGCGCGCGCCACAAAATCGCTGACCAGCGCCGCCGGCTGCGTGCCGCCACCCACAATGAACAGCGTGCCGCGCCCGCTTGTTTGCGCGGACACCTGATTGACCACGCTCATGCTCAGCGCCTGCATTGCCGTCAGCGCGAACAACACGGCGCCCATGACGCTCGACTTCGTCGTTTTCATCGACACCTTGGCTCTGCTCATCCATCATCGGGGTTTGACTTCGACCGGTACGCGAATCATCCACCCGGAATCTTCACTGCGCACGAGCAAACGGAACTGTCCCGCTGCTTTGGGTGTGACGAGAAAGTCCGCGGTCTCTCCCGGCCCGGCCGCCCAGGTGGCGGCCGTCGGCACTCGCAGTGCGACCGGCAGATCGGCTCCATCCTTGGCCGCGGGTTGCCATTGCCATGCCGCCTCCTCCGTGCCCAGGGTAGCGCGGATCTGCCAGTCGGGATGAATGCTGGCCAGGCGCAGGCGATGCGTTTCGCCCACGCGCATCACCACCGGACGTGGGAAGCGTCGGCCGTTCACGAGGGCCCACGGACTCTCGAAACCCATGGGCACGTCGGGCACGCCGCCCCCGCCGATCACCAGCACATGATCGCGCGAGGGGTCATACGCCGCGGGATCATCAAGCACCAGAATCACACCATACAGCCCGCCGTTCATCTGCTCGGCTTCGCTGAAATGCGAGTGATACATGAACGTGCCCGTGCGTGGCGGCGTGAACGTGACCGTGAGCGAGTCCCGTGCCAGCACCGGATGCAGCACACGGCTACCCTGCCCACTCACGTGCGGCACGCCGTCGGGGTAGCTCTCGATTTCAAGACCGTGCCAGTGCACACTCGTGGCGCGATCGAGGCGGTTGTGCAGCGTGATGGCCACCCGTTCGTTCCTGCGCAGCAGCAGCAAGGGCCCCGGCACGCGCCGTGCGCTCACAGGCAGCAGCTGCTGCGCACTGTCGGCCAATGCAAACGAGAACCCTGATCCCCCATGGAAGAAGGGTTCGCCCTTCTTGTCGATGACGAGATGCAGCTGCCTCGCCGCCGCCCCCCGATTGACTTCGGTAGGCGAGGTGACCGTGAAGGCCATCACCAGTCCGCCCATGTGCCGGCCGTCGGGGGTGTAGCCACGCGTGCGCTCCACGTGCCGATACGCGGTGTCGGCGCTCGACACGGCGTTCACATGCGTCGCAAAGTGACAGTGAAAGACCCAGTTGCCGGGTTCGTGCGGCTGAAACGCCAGGGACATGCTGTGCCCGGGCGGCACGAAGTCGGTGACGACCAGCGGCTGTCGCGCCGCAGCAATGGCGTCATCCGCTGTGCCGTTGCCGCGCCGCGTGACCCGATAGTAGAAGCCATGCAGATGCATGGGATGGGGCACCGTGGCGCCATTGAGAAAACGCCAGCGCACGGAGTCATTGGCGGCATAGGTCATGCGCTCGGTGTGCGGCCAGGACCGACCGTTGAGTGCGAGTTGCGCCTTGATCTCCTCGCGTCCGTTTACCGAGTCGAACGTGAAGGACTCGGTCACCACCAGCACACGATCGGCCCGACCCACCTCATTCGGCGCATCCACCACAATGGCGCCGGTCAGCTGTCCGTCTTCCCAGCCGCGTGAATCGAACGCCGTGCCATGACGCGCCGCCCAGTAGAGACGGTTGCCCGCCTTGTCAAAGCGCAGCGTGGTGCTGACGCGCGCTCCCGGCGCCACAACCAGCGGTGCGTCGGACGTGGTGAAGCCATGCAGGTCCACGGTGTCCGGCAACTCGCTCACAAACTCAAGGCGTACCGGCGCAGCGCCCTGGGCTCGGCGCAGCAGCGGGCCAGGAATGCGCGGCACGTCGCGCTCCGCTTCAAAAGCCCACACCTTGAGCGTCGGGCCCGCGCTGCCCTCAGGGTGCCAGGTGACCGCGCGCAGCGCAATGCGAAGCGTCGCGCGCCCATCGGACAGCGCCGTCTGACGATTGTCATGCGCTTCGGCTTCCGTCTCCACGTCACGACCGCGTCCTCTGTCGGACGCGGTCGCGCCCAGAAACATTGCCGCCACGGGCCACCAACGCTTCCACGACGTGTGTTGCATGCCGCCTCCCGACATCGGGTAACCAACAAGCCATCGTGGTCACGAATGTGCAGTGCGCCAGAACGCTTTGCTGGTGAGCATTGCGTCATGCGTGCGCCATTTCGTCGCGGTTGGCGGCCCCGACTGGACCGAACGCGTGTGTCCCGCCCAGATTCGGATATGACCTCTCCCCTGCCCATTCCATCGCTCGACGATCTGCGCGCGGCCCGGACGCGCATTGCTGGCCACGCCGCCGTTACGCCGCTGCTGCACTCGCCAGCGCTCGACGCTGCGGTGGGTGGCACCGTGCTGGTCAAGGCGGAAGTCCTGCAGCACACCGGCTCCTTCAAGCTGCGAGGCGCGCTCAACCGTACGCTGCAAATTCCCGCAGCCGACAGGCCACGCGGCGTCGTGGCCTATTCCTCTGGCAACCACGCGCAAGCCGTAGCCTACAGCGCGCGGCTGCTCGGCATGCCGGCCGTTATCGTCATGCCGAAGGACGCTCCTGCCATCAAGATTGAGCGCACGCGTGGCTTCGGCGCCGAGGTGGTGCTGTACGACCGCTACACCGAGGACCGCGAGGCCATTGGCGGCGCCATTGCGGCCGAGCGTGGCGCCATTGTCGTGCCGCCATTTGAAGATCCGGCGGTGGTGGCTGGGCAAGGCACACTGGCTCTCGAAGCCCTTGAGCAGGCCGTGCAGCGCGGACACCGTGTGGACCAGTTGCTGGTGTGCTGCGGTGGAGGCGGCCTCACCGCCGGCTGTGCGCTGGCGGCAGAAGGCGTGTCGCCGCACACGCGCGTGCACCCGGTGGAGCCGGTGCACTTCGACGATATGGCGCGTTCACTTGAGCAGGGCCGGCGCGTGCAGAACGAACCCGGTCATCAGTCCATCTGCGATGCCATCGTCACGCCGATGCCGGGCGCGTTCACCTTTGGCATCTGCCAGTCCCGCGTCGGGCCCGGCCTCCGGGTGAGCGACGAACAGGTACTGGCCGCCATTGCCTTTGCCGTGCGCGAACTCAAGCTGGTGGTGGAGCCGGGCGGGGCCGCGGCCCTGGCTGCGGCACTCAGCGGACAACTGCCGACAGCCGGCCGGACCACGCTGGTGGTGGTCACAGGTGGCAATATCGACCCGGCCATTCTGGCGAGGGCGGTCGGGGTGCCCGGAGCCGCTTAGGTCTGCGGCGAACTGATCAGTTTCGGGAATTGAGTTCAGGTATCGAGTTCTGGGTTCTGCAGAGTCCTCGCAGCAACTCAAGACTCGAAACTTGAACCCCGAACCCGAAACTCATCCTTTCCTTTAGCAGCAACCTTGCTATTGAACGATCGTTCAATCAATGTAAAGAATGCCCCGCTCTCCAAGCGCCAACGACGCCATCCGCCTCGCCACCCGCCAGCGACTGCTCGACGCGGCCATGCGCTGCTTTGCCAGCAGGGGTTTCGCCGGCACCAGCATCCGCGACATCGCCCAGACGGCCGGCGTCGCCACGGGCCTCCTGTACTCCCACTTCGACAGCAAGGACACCCTGCTGCTCTCGGTTTTCGCGCAGAACATGCAGCAGGTGCAGTCCACCTTTGCCGAAGCCCTGAGCGTGCCTCCCGGCGGGCAGCCCGTCGCCACCCTCATTCGCGCGGCCGTGCGCACCGTGCGGGCACACCTCCCCTTCTGGCAGCTCTCCTACGCGCTTCGCCACCAGCCTGAGGTCCTCGGTGCCTTGGGCTCCGCACTCACCGCCTGGCAGCAGGACATCGTGCAGCATCTTCAACGCATTCTTGCCGATCAGGCCACCGAGACCGAAGCCCTCGCGCTCTTTGCGCAGATTGACGGCCTCTGCCAGCATTTTGCCGCCAATCCCTCCAGCTATCCGGTGGACGACGTCGCCGAAGCGGTCATCGCGCAGTGGACGAGTGTGTGGGCGAATCCGCGGAACGCTTCATGACCCATCACGTGACACGCCACATGACGCCCGACTCTGCAGACAGTCAGCCCCCCTCCTACCGTGCCGACGAATGGCAGCGCCCCTCCCTCGACTATGCCCATCCGGACGGGGTGCTGCGGTACATCGATATCGGCCAGGGCCCGACCGTGGTGCTGGTGCACGGCACGCCCACGTGGAGCATTGAGTGGCGCCATGTGATCGACGCGCTGGCGTCCACGCACCGCGTACTGGCCCCTGACCATCTGGGCTTTGGGCGCAGCGCGCGTCCCGCCACGGCCGACTATTCGCCGGAGGCGCACGCGAGGCGCTTCGCCGACTGGGCCGCCCACCTGGGACTCGCAGCCAGCGATGAGTCGTCGCCACTGACACTCGTGCTGCACGACTTTGGCGGCCCCATCGCGCTGGATTGGGCCCTGCAGGTGGCCGCGTCCCAGCCGCAGCGCCTCGCCCGCATCGTGCTGGTCAACACCTGGTGTTGGGACCTGGCCCGCGACCCTGCACTGGGCAAACGGGCCCGCCTGGCAAACTCGGGGTTGGTACGCTTTCTGTACCGCCACTTCAACGCCTCGCCGCGCTGGCTCATCCCGGCGGCTTACGGGGACAAGCGCCGACTCGAACCGGCCAGACACCGCGCCTACCAGCAGCGCTTCCCCGACCCCGATGGCCGCGAGCAGGTGCTCTTTGCGCTCGCCCGGTCACTGACCGAGAGTGCGCCGTGGTTTGAAGGCCTCTGGGCCCGGCGCGCCGCGCTGTCGTCAGTGCCCTTGCATTTCATCTGGGGACTGGCCGATTCTGCTTTTCCACCATCGATTCTTGAAATGTGGACAGCCGCCTTCCCCCATGCGACACCCCACACATTGGCAGGGGTCGGACACTGGCCCCACGAAGAGGCCCCCGGTTCGTTTCTCGAAGCGCTGCTCCCTCTGCTGCAAGGTCCCGCAGGCCACCGCGGATAGCCGGAACGCAGCGGCGGCATCGGGTATTTACGACACGTGAAGCCTGCGTCGGGTGCCACCTTGACCCGTGACGCGCCACCTCCCGCTTTCCCTCACCACCGGACCTGCCATCATGAACACGCGCTTCGCCCGCATGGGCGCGCTCGCCGTTGCCCTGCTTCCCCTGCCCCTGCTGGCCCAGTCCACCAACCAGACATCCAACAAGACGTCCAACGCCAAGACCTCGCCTGACTACGCCGAGGCCATGCACCGGGCGCATGCGAACGAGACACCCACGGCGTCCGGCGCCGCGCGTATTGCGCCGCGCCTGGCCGTGAGCGGCGAATCGGTGGTGTACGCCACCATCGGCGGCAAGGCCGTGCGTGGGTACCTCAGCACACCCGCCAACTACCGCGGCGGCCCGGCCATTGTCATGGTGCACGAGTGGTGGGGACTCAACGACAACATCAAGGCCATGGCCGACCGCTATGCCGGTGAAGGCTACGCCGTGTTGGCCGTGGACCTCTTTGGCGGAGAAGTCGCGACCACCTCGGCGGCGGCCATGAAGCTGTACCAGGCTGGTATGGCCAACATCGGTGCCGGTGAGCAGAACGTGGCCGCCGCGGTGCAGTACCTCCGCAGCAAGGGCGCCACCAAGGTGGGCAGCGTGGGCTACTGCTTCGGTGGCCACTGGTCATTGCGCACCGGCCTCGCGGCCGGCGCCAACCTGAACGCCGTCGCCATCTACTACGGCGCCCCCATCACCGATGCGACGCAGCTTGCTCGTCTCAAGGCGCCCGTGCTCGGCCTGTTTGGTGGCAAGGATCAAGGCATCCCGGTGGACAGTGTCCGCGCCATGGAGGCGCAGCTCAAGAAGCTCGGCCGCCCCGTGACCATCGAGGTGTACGCCAACGCCGATCACGCCTTCGCGAATCCCAGCGGGCAGGCCTACAACGCCCCGGCAGCCGAAGACGCCTGGAAGAAGACGCTGGCCTTCTTCGCGGCGAACCTTCGCTGAAGGGTTCATCTCTGATTTCAGACTTGAGAGGGTGGGAAGCCCGTGGCTTCGCCCAGATGGTGCGAGGACGAGACTGAAATAGACGATGAGAGGTGAGCAACCAATGAGGTGAGAGTCCGGACCGAGTTGGACCGGGGACCGCGGTCGAGGTTGTGGTCGGCCGCGGTCGGGGTCGGGGTTGGGGTCGGGGTCGGGGTCGGGGTCGGGGCCGAGGTCGACCACAACCGCAGTCCCTTGCCGCCGAGATTCGCGTCTCTCAACTCATTGGTTGCCCATCTCTCATCGTCCATTTCAGTCTCATCCTCACACCATCTGGGCGAAGCCACTGGTTTCTCACCCTCTCAAGTCCCGGGTCTGAGAAACGAGAGACCAGAGGGCCACTCAACGATCGGCGCCTTCGTGCATTATTGAGGCATGACCTCCCGCCGCGATTTCCTCACGACCTCGGGCACGGCACTCGGCGCACTGGCCTTGGGTCCCCGCCTCCTCGAGGCGTTGCCGGGCGCACCGGCCCCGCTTCCGGCCCTCACCATCGACGCGCCCACGCGCGAACTCATGATGGAGGCCCTCGACGCCGCCAAACGGGCGGGCGCGAGCTGGGCCGACGTGCGCATCTCGCGCAATCGCAACAACAGTGTGCAGACGCGCGAACGTCAGGTCACCGACGTCGTGGACACCGACACCATGGGCTGCGGCGTGCGCGTGCTCGTGGATGGCTGCTGGGGCTTTGCGGCCACCCAGGATTTGAGCAAGGCTGGAGTAGGGACAGCCGCGCAGGAAGCCGTGGCCATTGCCAAGGCCAACCGTGTGGCGCGCGATCGCCGCGTGGAACTCGCGCCGGCGCCCGCGCAGGTGGACAAGACCTGGCGATCGTCGTACACCATCGATCCGTTCACGATTGCCATTGAAGAAAAGGCCGACCTCCTGCTGCGTGCCAACGCGGCGGCGCTCACGGTGGCCAATGTGCGCTTCGTGAACAGCGGCCTGTCGTTCGTGAAGGAAGAGCGCAACTACGCCAATACCGACGGCTCGGTCATTGTGCAGGACTATGTGCGCAGTTGGGTCACCATGTCGTGCACCGCGGTGTCTCCCGATCGCACGGGGACAGCTGTTCGTGGGCCGGAAGTGGTGCAACCCGCCGGGCGCGGCTGGGAGTATGTGCTCGAAGCGGACATCGTGAACAACGCCAAGGTGTGGGCCGGTGAAGCTGCAGAGAAGCTCACCGCCAAACCCGTGGAACCGGGACGCTACGATCTCATTCTGCATCCCTCGCAGCTCTTCCTCACCATTCACGAATCGCTGGCGCATCCCACCGAGCTCGATCGCGCCATGGGCTACGAGGCCAACTACGCCGGCACCAGCTTCATCTCACCGCCGGACAAGGTGCTGGGCTCGCTCAAGCTGGGGCCGCCCATGATGCAACTGGTGGGCAACCGCAGCGAAGTGGGCGCGCTGGCCACGATTGGCTACGACGATGACGGCGTGCAGCCCGATGACTTTGCCATCGTGAAGGATGGCATCTTCGTGGACTACCAGACCACGCGCGAACAGGCGCCGTGGTTGCGCACCTGGTATGAAAAGAACGGCAAGCCCGTGCGCTCGCACGGTTGCGCCTACGCGCAGAGCTGGGCGGATGTGTCCTTCCAGCGCATGCCCAACGTGTCGCTGCTGCCGGGCGACAAGGACCTGTCGTGGAACGATCTCATTGCGGCCACGGACAAGGGCATCGCGATGATTGGTCGCGCCTCGTACTCCATCGATCAGCAGCGCTACAACGCGCAGTTCGGCGCGCAGCTCTGCTACGAAGTGCGCAACGGCAAGATCGTCGGTCAGGTGAAAGACGCCGCCTACCAGATGCGCACGCCGGATTTCTGGAACACACTCGACATGCTGGGCGGCAAGTCGAGCTACATGCTCGGCGGCACCTTCAACGACGGCAAAGGCCAGCCAAGCCAGGCCAATGCCGTAAGCCACGGCTGCCCGCCGACCCGCTTCAAGAACGCCACCATCATCAACACGGGGCGCACGCTGTGAGCCATTTCATGTCCGACGGCCCGCGCTCCCTGTTTGCGCCGCGCGCGCAAGCGTCCGCCGCTGCCACCGGCGTGCTCACGCGCGACGAAGCGCAGGCGCTGGTAGAACGAGCCGTGAAGCTCAGCACCGCCGACGCGGTGCGTGTCACCGTGCAGAGCAGCCGCGAAACCAACTTGCGCTTTGCCGACAATCAGATGTCCACCAGCGGCGCCACGACGAACACCACGGTGCGTGTGCAAAGTGTGTTCGGCAAGCGCAAGGCCAGCGTGGTCACCAACGATCGCAGCGACGAGGGTCTGCGCCGCGCCGTGCAGCAGTCGGAGGCCCTGGCCAAGCTGGCGCCTGAAGACCCCGAGTATCTCGGTGAACTGCCCGCGCAAACCTATGTGGGTGTGGACGCCTGGTCGGAACGCACCGCCTCGCTGAGCGCCGATGATCGGGCGCGCGCCGCACTCACCGCGTTGACACCGGCGCGTGCGGGCAACGAACTCACGGTGGCCGGCTACATCGTGTGCAGCGCATCAGCCACGGCCATTGGCACCAATGCCGGACTCTTTGCCTACCATCGTGGTACCACCGCCAACTACACCCTCACCGCGCGCACCAACGACGGGACGGGCTCCGGTTGGGTCGGCGCGGAAGACACCGACTGGGATCGCATAGATTTTCGGAGTGTGGCCGAGCGCGCCATCGACAAAGCCCGACGCAGCCGCAATCCGGTGGCGCTCGAGCCGGGACGCTACACCGTCATCTTCGAGCCCGAGGCCACGGCCAATCTGGTGTCACTCATGGCCAACGCCTTGCGGGCCCGCGCGGCCGACGAAGGACGCAGCGCCTTCTCCAAGCCCGGTGGCAGCAAGCTGGGTGAGCGCATCGTCGATCCGCGCGTCACCCTGTACTCCGACCCCTCCGACCCGCTCATTCTGGCGTCACCGTTCGATGGCGAAGGCCTGCCGCTCTCCCGCCAAACCTGGATCAAGGATGGCGTGCTGAATCAGTTGGCCTACAACCGGTTCTGGGCTTCGCGGCAGAACAAGACCCCGACCGGTGGCGCGGCCGGCCTGCGCATGGCCGACGGCAACGAGAGTCTCGAGTCACTCATCGCGTCCACCACGCGGGGCGTACTCGTGACGCGCCTCTGGTACCTCCGGCCGCTCGATCAGCGCACGCTCATGTACACGGGCCTGACGCGTGACGGCACCTTCCTGATCGAAAACGGAAAGATTCTGCGCTCTATCAAGAACTTCCGGTTCAACGACTCGCCGCTGTTCATGCTCAACAACCTTGAAGGCGTGGGCAAGAGCGTGCGCACGGCCGGCAACGAGGGCGGACCCGGCATCGCCATGCCGCCCCTCAAGGTTCGCGACTTCAACTTCACCAGCTTGTCAGACGCCGTCTGATTTCATTAGGCTCCATTCATGCGGATTTCCCCGGTACAGCGGTGGCTGGCTTTGGTGCTGGCCTGCTGGCTGTCACTCGTGCAGAGTGACGCCGGGTTGTTCCATGCCTGTAACTCCGGTGCTGCTCCGCAATCCACCGCCGCGGTCGCAGCGCCGGCGGACCATGATGCGCATGCACATCATGGCGTAGCGGCACCGGCGCATCAGGACTCTCAGGATTCTCACGGGTCGCATCATGGCGATACCGAATGTCATTGTCTGGGCCACTGCTGCCCCGTTGCGCCGACCCAGGTGCCCATGGCGCACGACTTTGTGTTGGCCGCCGTGCGGCAGGTGGACGTCGTGCAGCCCGGCCGCGCCCAGCACGCCTTCATGGCGTCCTGGGTGGACTTTGTCCTGCCCTTTGCCACAGCCCCACCGGTAGTCCGCATCGCCTGATCGCCGGCGCCATCGCCGGCTCTGTCTTCGATGCCCGACCGCGCGCCCACGGCCTGCGGTCTGACTGACTCCATCTACCGGTTATCCAACATGACGTCCTCGCCCATGGCGGCCGAGGGACGGTGTGGCCTGTCGCTGCCGTGCAGCGCGCCCATCGCCCGGGCCGTGTTTTTTGCCGCGGCGTGTGCCGCCGCCTGTGTCGCGGCGCTGCCTTCAACGGCCATCGCGCAGCGCCCTGCCGCCGCGTCCGATAGCGCCACCAAAGATTCCACGGCACGCGCGCGTGCCCTGAACCCCGTGGTAACCACCGCCACTCGCGACGCGCGCGAGCTGCGCAAGCTTCCGGTGTCCATCACGGTCATCGATACGACCACACTCAACCGCACGAGCACCGTGTCGCTCACCGAGGCGCTGCGCACGGTGCCCGGCGTGGTGGCCGGCAACCTGTTTGGCGGTGATGATGTGCGCCTTTCCATTCGTGGATCGGGCGCGCGCGGCGGATTTGGTGTGCGTGGTGTGGGCATGCTGCTCGACGGCGTCCCCATCACCGAGCCGGATGGCCAGACCCGTCTTGATCAGCTCGACCTGGGCGCAGCGCGGTCCATTGAGATCGTCCGTGGTCCCGGCAGCGCCATGTACGGTGGTGCCGCATCGGGCGGCGTCGTCAACGTCATCACCAAGAGCGGCCGCGAAATGCAGGGCGTGTCACTGCGCCTGACCGGCGGTGGCTTTGGCTTCGACAGCGTGAATCTGCGCAAGATGGACCTGCAGGCCGGCGGGGCACGCGGTGCCTTTGACGCGCTGGTACAGGCCAGCTACACCGACCTCGCCGGGATGCGCGTGCAAAACGCCAACACCATGCAGCGCGCTAACGTCCGGCTCAACTGGGTGCGGCAGGTGGACGGGCGCCCCGCACCCGCCACACAGGCCACGCGCGTTGGGGTCGATTTCAACTACAGCGATCTCGACATGCAGATCCCCGGGTCACTCAACGACGCCGGCTGGCGCAATGAACCCTGGGCCGCCGATCCGCTCAATGTGACCGGCGCCTATGCGCGCCGTGAGCAGCGTTATCGCGCGGGGCTCAGAGCCTCGCAGGGGCTGGGCAGTCGCCTCGGTTCGCTCGACGCCTTTGTGTTCGGAACCGCGCGCAGCATCGATCATCCCATCTTTCGCGTGGTCGATCAGAACACCCACCGTGTGCAGGGCGGACTGCGCCATGCCATCGGCTTCCGCACCGGCACCGGAGCGCAGGCCATTACGACGCGGTTCAACACCGGGCTGGATGTGGACCGCTGGTATGGTGATTCACGGCAATGGACCAATGTCGCGGGAACACAGGGCCGCAGCACACCCTGCGTCAACGATCCCGTGCGCAACATCCGCTCCCTGCCCTGCACCAATCAGTATATCGTGCTTCCCAGCGTGGGTGTGTACAGCTCGGCCGACATCACCCGCGGCCGTGCCACACTCACGGCCGGTGCGCGCTACGACCGCGTGAGCTACGACATCGACGATCGTATTCGTCCGTCGCAGTCGGTCACGCAGAGCTTTGACCAGGTGTCGCCGCGCGTGGCGCTGCGTTACGATCTGCGTCCGGGCGCCAGTGTGTACTCCAGCGTGGCCCGTGGCTTTGAAGTCCCCACCAACTCCGAACTGACGGCCAGTCCCGACACGCTGCGCGGTATCAACACCGATCTCAAGCCGTCGTCGCTCGTCAACTACGAAGTGGGCGCCAAGACCCTGCTGGCCAACCGCGTGCTCTTTGATGCGGCGCTGTACCGCACCAATGTCACCGGCGAGTTCCTCTCGCGCACGGTGGTCATTCCGGGTGTGCAGTTCCCGCGCACCATCTACGAGAACGTGGGCCGCACGCGCCGCACGGGACTCGAGCTCAGCGCCACCACCCTCGTGGCGCCGTGGATGGATGTGGTGACGTCGTACACCTACGCGCGCTACGTCATGACGCAGTTCACCGGCACGGAAATCAATGCCCAGGGTCAGTCGGTTGCAGCCGACTACGCCGGCAAGCGCATCCCCGGTGTACCGTCGCAGCGCGCGGCCGTGGAGCTGCGCCTCCGCCCGGCCTCCTCGCTTGGCATCACGCTCTGGGGCGAAGCACAAAGCGCCGTGTTCGTGGACAACGCCAACACCGAACGCGGCACGTTGTTCACGCAGGTCACGCAGGCTGGTCGTCCGCCGGCCATTGTCCCGGTGAATTTCGGCGCCGCACCGGGCTATGCCTTGGCGCACGCCACCGTGGCATACAAGCTGCCCGAGCTGCGTGGCACGCGCACCGGGGCCTCACGTGCGGAGATGTTCGTGAACGTGGAGAACATCCTGGGCCGTCGTTACGTGGCGGCCGTCGCGGCCAACAGTGGCAACGGACGGTTCTTCTTCCCCGGCGCCGGTCGTGTCATCAACGCCGGGCTCACGCTGTTCACGGGAGGACGCTGAGCATGAACGTGCAACGCATGAACGCGCAACGGATGTACAACCGCCTGCAGCATGCGGCGCGTGTGCCGCGCGTCGCCGCGCAGGCCATGGCGGTACTCGTCATCACCGCCTGCGGCGCCGAGCGTCGCAGCAATGCCGCGCAGAGCGACGGGAATGCGGCGGCCGCCATGACGGCAGCCGCCATGACGGTGGCCTTCGACAGTGCGCGCGCGATCTCCGCCATGACCGTGGTGGGCGCAGCGCCCATTCTGGCCATCGCCCCGAGCGGTGAACGTGCCACTGCCTGGGTATCGGCGCCCGATGGGGGCACCGATGGCCGGTTGCATGTGCTGGTCACGAGTGCAACCGACAGTGCCGGTGTCGTACGCGAACTCCGCGATCCCCTCGGACCCATTGAACCACATGGTGAAGCGCCGCCCAAGCTGGCCTGGGTACAGAACGCCGCGGGACAGCGCACGCTGGGGGCGTTGTATGTGGTAGGCCGACTGGTTCCGGGGAAGCGCTTTCCGGCCAGCGCCCTGCGCTTTGTGCGGTCGGAAGACGGGGGCAGCACCTGGAGTGCACCCGTGACCGTTACCGACGATACCACCGCTACACTGGCCGACGGCGCACACTTTGGCTCGCACAACTTTCACGCACTGCATGGCGCACCGGATGGCACCTTTCATGTGGCGTGGCTGGACGGACGTGCCGGCAAGTCGGCGGTGTACACCACGCACTCCATCGACGGTGGACGCAGCTGGGCGCGCAATGTGCGCGTCGTGCCGCCTTCCGCGCCCATGACCGAGGCCTGCCCCTGCTGCCGCACGGCCATTGCCGCCGACGCAACCGGCCATGTGTATCTCGCATGGCGTGCGGTGCTGCCTGCCGACACCGCAGGTGGTGTGGCCACGGCACGTGCCAGCGCGGCGTCCGGTGAGGCAACGGGAGAACAGGCTGGCAATCATGCGCAGCATGGCCAGCATGGTGCGAACGGCCCCACCATTCGCGACATTGTCGTCGCGCGCAGCACCGATCGAGGCGCGACCTGGGAAGCGCCTGTCCGCGTGCACTCCGACGATTGGGTCTTCGATGGATGCCCGCACGCTGGTCCGTCGCTCGCGGTTGATGCGCTGGGCACGCTGCATGCCGCATGGTGGACCGGAAAGCCTGGCGCTGCGGGCGTGTTCTACACGCAGTCCACCGACCGCGGTGCCTCATTTGCGAACGCCACCCCACTGGGGGTGGCCAGCGCCTCACAACCAGCGCACGTGCAGTTGGCTGTCATGGAGGGCACACCGGGCAGCGCCCCGCGCGTGCTCGCCGCATGGGATGATGGCACCCGTCGCGTGCCACAGGTCATGCTGCGCAGCTCAGGCGACGGCGGCGCGACGTTTGGTGAAGCCATATCAGTCAGCGAGAACGGCCCGGCGGCGAGTTTTCCCGTGCTGGCCGTCGATGCACAACGCGCCACCGTCATGGTCGCGTGGTCGCAGCAGGCTCCCGAGACGGCAAGCAAGGCTGTGGCCAGTCGCCCCAACATGCGCGACCCCAAGGCGGTCATGCCGCTGCCCAGCGTCGGACAGACGCAGGTCCTGCTGCGCACGGGCACGCTCACGTCCGCCGCGCGCAGCGCCACGGCAAACGCGGACCAGTTCACACCCTTGGCTGTGGGCGACCTCGCACCGGCGTATGGAGCGCGCGTGCGCCACGGTGCCTTTGCGGGTGACAGTCTGCAGGTCGCCGAGCCCGGCACGGTGACCCTGCTGAATGTGTGGGCCACCTGGTGCACCTCCTGCCGCGAGGAAATGGCGGATCTCGACAGCCTGCACCAGACCTATGGCCCACAGGGACTCCGCGTCCTCGGCGTGAGCGTCGACCAGGGCAATACGGACAAGGTGCTGCGCTACGTGGCTCGCGAAAAGCTCGGCTTCTCCGTCGCGCACGATCCGCTCAACAGCATTCAGCAGGCGTTCAGTGTGGTCGGGGTGCCCGAGACCTATCTGATTGACGGCACTGGCCGCGTCGTCTGGAAGACCGCAGGCAATATTCACGGAGCGCTGCCGGCGGCACGAGCCGCAATCGAACGTGCGCTTGCCGGCCGACAAACAGTTCGTACCAGCGGCGGCAATATGTGATAAATTCATCACATGCCGCTTGCCCGCCGGAGGACGCGATGGCTCTGGATCGTGGGAATCGCCGCACTCGTGCTGGCGGCCGGACCGCGCACCTCCGTGCGCAGTCCGGATCCCGCGCCCATCATGGCCGGCGTTCCCGAACAGCTCGCATCACTGCGCACCTGGGTCATGCGACGCGAACTCGACGCCGGTGTCGCCGACACCTCGGTGGCCAAGCGCGTGCGCTTCTTCAACGAAGCCGCGCCGCGTCGCACCCCGTGGAGCGTGGTGTATCTGCACGGATTTTCGGCCACGCGTCAGGAAACCGCGCCCGTGGCCGAGCGTGTCGCCGATTCACTCGGCGCCAATCTCTTCGAGACGCGGCTTACCGGACACGGACTGCCCGGCGATTCACTCTCGCACATTGAGGCCGGGCAGTGGTTGGGCGACGTGGTGGAGGCCATGACCATTGGCCGGCGCCTTGGTGACTCGGTGCTGGTGATCGGTACGTCCACCGGTGGTACCCTGGCCATCTGGCTGGCCACTCAGCCCGACGACGTGCGTGCGGGTCTGCGTCGCCTCGTGCTCATCTCACCCAACCTTGGGCCAGCAGATCGCCGCGCGAAGTTCATGACGTGGCCCTGGCTCAATGTGCTGGTGCCGCAGCTCTCGCCGGTGCGCGAATGGGCACCCGCCAACGAAGAGCAGCGCCGCTACTGGACCGTGCGCTATCCCACGGCGGCGCTCGTGCCCATGCAGGCGCTCGTGGAGCATGTGCGCGCCATGAACTGGCGACGGTATGCCGTGCCCACCCTGCTGCTGGTGAATGAACAGGACGACGTGGTGGACACGCGACAAACCGACGCGTGGATGTCCGCCATTTCCACGGTGGGTACGGCTGCCGTGGAGCGGGTGCCCATCTATCCGCTCGATGGAGAGAGCGGGCACGTGCTGGCTGGACGCATCGTGTCGCCCAGCCAGACCCCCGGCGTCATCAATCGTATCGTGCAGTTCGTGCGACCGTAGCGCGTCGCGCAATACGGTACGCGATCTACCTGGTCTCGCGCTCCCGCATGCGCAACAGGCCTTCCTGCGCAACCGACGCCACCAACGTGCCGCTTCGCGTGAACACCTGACCGCGCACAAAGCCGCGTGCGCCCGCCGCTGACGGGCTGTCCATCACGTACAGCAACCACTCGTCGGTGCGGAACGGCCGGTGCATCCACAGCGTGTGATCGAGTGACGCGACAAACAATCGCGGATCACCGTAGGCCACGTTGTGTGGCAGCAGGGCCGTCGGGAGAAAGCCGTAGTCGCTGGCGTACGCCAGAATGGCCTGATGCGTGATGGCATCATCGGGCAATTGATCGATGACGCGGAACCACACGAAGCGCTCAGGCTCATGCAGGCCCGGTGCACCGCCCACGTGCGACTCAGAGGAGCGAAAGTCGATGGGCCGGTCCTGCGTGAGCACATGCCGCACTTCGGGCGGCAGGCGATGCGCCTTTTCGCGAATCTGCTCGAGCTCCGGTTTCAGGCTGTCCGGGTCAGGCACATCGGGCATGGGCACCTGATGATCAAGCCCGGGCTCCACGACATGAAACGACGCCGAGAGATGAAAGATGGCCTCGCCGTGCTGAATGGCCGTGACACGCCGACTGGTGAACGTGCCGCCATCACGCGGCCGGTCCACGAAGTACACGATGGGCGCCTTGAGATCACCGGGGCGGAGAAAGTATCCGTGCACCGAATGCGCTTCCCGCGCGTCGTCCACGGTGCGGCGCGCCGCCACCAGGGCCTGCGCAAACACCTGACCGCCAAACACGCGCCCCGTACCGAGGTCGCGGTTCTGTCCGCGGTAGATGTTGACTTCCAGCTTCTCGAGTTCAAGAAGCGACAGCAATTCGTGAACGATGTGCATGGGAGACGGAGATAGGGAAAAATCGACGCGCTCACTCGGGCGCAAAGCGCCCGCCGGCCAACAAGGCGGTCGCCCATCCCGAGAGACGACCGTCGGTAGTGTGCACACGGCCTGCCCAGGCCCTCGCCACCACTTCACCAGCCGAGTAGCCGGTGGTTGGCGTACTGATTCGCCGCGCCGCCGCCACCATACCGCCGAGCCCTACGCGAAAGCGGGCTTCGCCGGGAGTTCTGGGGCGCACGTCGTAGAAGACGGGTGCATCGAGATGGAGCCCGACACCAGCCGCCACCCAGTGCTCAGCATCAGGATGCCACTCGATGGCCGGGTAGACGCCTTCAAAGCCACGACGGCGGGCGCGTCCCTCTCCCGTGTGTCGATATGGGGTCGCTCCGGCGTGGATGCCAAGCGCCGCGTGATCACTGACGTGGTACATGATCCGCCAGGCCAGCGCCACGTTGGCCCCCCCGCGGGCGGTCTCCCGATCGCGCCGCACCCGGCTGAACGCGCCACCGACCGCAAGGCCGACGGTCCATTGTGGTGTGGGGGCCTGCGCGACGACGGGCACCGGTACCACCCACAGGAGCACGAGGAGTGGCAGAGTACGCCATCTCACGCGGTGCAGAATGGGGAGTTGTGACATCGGGCGCCTCGGTGCGGGGTGATCGGCCGCAAGGGATCTGCGCGAAGCACATGGCGTGCCCCGAGCTCCTCTGCAATATTGCCGAAGCCGCGGAACATTTCACGGTCACTTTCTGTCCATGGAGCGCCGGTGAATCGCGCGATGCGTTCGTTTCTGCTGGCTCTGATCTGCCTGGTGCTCGGCACCTGGGCGCTGTGCAGTCCCAGACAAGGCCCGCCGCCGGACGGGGCATCCGCCCCTGAGTCGGTCCCTGTGTCGGTGCCCGCCGCGCCGACATCGACAGGAGCCCGGCCCAGTACTGAGGCTGCGCCCGCTCCGCAGGGCCGAGGCTTCCGCGGCGCCGCACAGCTGGCCGATCATTTCGCGCGGCACGGGGCAGACGTGGGCGCTTCGACTCCCGAGGCCTACGTAGCACGTGCCCAGGCCCTGCGCGACGCCATCGTTGGCGGCGATGTGCTCGAGATCGTGCGGCCCGTGGACGGCGTCATCTCCCGATTTGATCGCCGCACTGGGGCGTTTGGTGCCTACGATCCGGACGGCACCATTCGGACCTTCTTCAAGCCGGAGGACGGCGAGGCCTACTTCCGTCGTCAGGCGCGACGACGCCCGTCGTCCAGCCCAGCCGGACCATGAATTCGCATGATGCGCGGAGTGCAGCGCACGAGGCGTCGCCGGATCCGCTGGATCGCCTGCTCGATCGTTGGGCGCACATCGTGGCGGAAATCGAAAGCGGGTACTCGCTGACCTTCGACGATTACCTCAACGATCTCGACCTCCGCCACGGACTGCGCGCCCTGCCCGACGACGATGCACGACGTGACGTGCTGCGTGAGCTCGATACCCGCTTCAAGGCCCACAGCTATCCCTCCGGCGCCTGCGTGTGGGGGGATGAGAATGCGGACGCCGAGGGCTGGGACCGGGAGCGGGATTGGTACTACTGGCGCCTGCCCACTCACCCCGGACCGGCGTTTCCGGAAGGCTGACGCGCGGGAACGCTGGTTCGGGAGCTGGACTGGTTAGATTTCAAGGCTATGTCCGAAACGCCCCCGCTTCCGTCATCCGCCCAGCCCGACGCATCGTCCGATCCCGAGGTCCTCGCGGCCCAGGTCGCGGCCGCCACGCGTCTGCTGGAACAACTGGCCAACGACCGCGCGGGCTTGCTCGACATTCCCGAAGACCAGCGCACCCGTTTGCTCAAGGCAGCCGGTGAAGTCTCGCGCCCCGATGCCATTCTGCGCCGGCAGATGGTGAAGGCCACCAAGCGCCAGAAGAAGGCCGAGCGCACCGAGAAGATTCGCGAAGCCGAGAATCAGCTGCAGGAAACGGGCATCCGTCGTCTGCGCCGCCAGACGGTGTTCACCACGCCCAATTACCTGCCGCCGGGCAGTGATGCGCAGGACACGGTGGACGAGCCGGAGTTCCGCGAGGCACTCGAAGCGCAGCACTGCTACGTGTGCAAGCAGGAATTCACGGTGCTGCACCACTTCTACGACCAGCTCTGCCCGAGCTGCGCGGAGTTCAATTTCCGCAAGCGTGGTGAGCTGGCCGATCTGCACGGACGCACGGCGCTGCTCACTGGCGGTCGCGTGAAGATCGGGTACCAGGCCGGCATCAAGCTGCTGCGCGCCGGTGCCCATCTCATTGTCACCACGCGCTTCCCGCGCGATTCGGCGCAGCGCTACGCGGCCGAACCCGACTTCGAGCAGTGGAAGCATCGCCTCGAGATCTACGGGCTCGACCTGCGACACACGCCGAGTGTGGAGGCGTTCTGCCACCATCTCATGGAGACGCACAACCGTCTCGATTTCATCGTCAACAACGCCTGTCAGACCGTCCGGCGCCCGCCCGACTTCTACAAGCACATGATGGACCTCGAGCGAGCGTCGCTGTCGGACATGCCGGAGCCTGCGCGCAAGCTGCTGGGTGCCTACGAGGGCGTGCGCGGCTATCACCTGCTGCCTGAAGCCGGCGTCTCACGTGAGCAGGAGATGATCACCCCCGCCACGCTGCCCCGCGAACTCGCGGAGGTGGCAGGCATCACGCACGCCGCCGAGCTCTCGCAGGTGGCGCTCCTGGCCGAGGAGTATCAGGACCAGGCGCACCTGTTCCCCGAGGGTCGTCTCGACCAGGACCTGCAGCAGGTCGATCTGCGCGAACGCAACTCGTGGCGGTTGCTCATGCACGAGGTGCCAAGCGTGGAACTGCTGGAGGTGCAGCTGGTGAATGCCATCGCACCCTTCCTGCTTAATGCGCGACTCAAGCCCCTCATGATGCGCACGCCCGAACGCGACAAGCACATCGTGAACGTGAGTGCCGTTGAGGGCCAGTTCTACCGGAAGTTCAAGACCACGCGTCACCCGCACACCAACATGGCCAAGGCCGCGCTCAACATGATGACGCGCACGTCGGCGGCCGACTACGTCAACGATGGCATCCACATGAATGCCGTGGACACCGGCTGGGTGACGGACGAAGATCCCGTGCACATTGCCGCGCGCAAAGTGGAGGAGCATCGCTTCCATCCGCCGCTCGACATCGTCGATGGCGCGGCACGCATTGTCGATCCCATCATCGACGGGATCAACACCGGCCAGCATGTGTGGGGGAAGTTTCTCAAGGATTACAAGCCGACGGATTGGTAGGCGACCAACGAACCTATGACACGAAACCTGAACCCAAAACTCGGAACTGATCAGTTTTGAGTTTTGGGTTCAGGTTTCGTGTCCTGAGTCGCTCGCAGACTGCAAATGCTTGGTTACCACGTGAGCGACTTGAGATACCCGTAGTTCTCCCGCGCACTCGCCAGCTCATCCGCGCTCCCCTCCTGCTCCACAAAACACGGCTTCTTGTTCAGGTCCTTCACCTGCGCGAGAAACGCCCGCAGGTCGAAGCGACCCTTGGCCAGCTCCGTGTCACGTGTGGCGCCCGCCGCCACGTTCTTGAGGTGGAACGACCAGCAGCGATCGTGATGCTTGGCCAGAAAGGCCATCGGGTCGCCGCCGCCGAGCAGCATGTTGCCCACGTCGAGTTGAAAGCGCACCACCTTGGGATCGGTCTCGCGCAGGAACACGTCCATGGGCCGTTCACCCATGATGGGCTTCTCGTGATTGGGCTCGTTGTGCAGCGCCAGCCATACGCCGTTGCGACGCGCCACCTCACCGGCCACGTTGAAGCGATTGGCCCAGAGCCGCACGGCCTCAATGGAGCGATTGGCCTCGGCCGGCAGACTCGGCGCCACGAGATACTGATGCCCCAACTCCTTCGCTTCGGCCAGCCGCGCTTCCCATTCGGTGAGAATGGTTTCCGGCGCCATGTGCGCGGAGGGCGCCTTGAGCCCCGAAGCCTTGAGCGCGGCCTTCACCTGCTTTACCGAGCGATCGAAGTTCTTGAAGCTCCAGAGCAGCTCCACGTCGGTGTAGCCGATGGCGGCAATGGCATCGAGCGTGGCTTCCGGGTTGGCGCGCATCGCACCGCGCACCGCGTAGAGTTCGAGGCCAATGCGCTCGAGGCGGCCCGCGCCGCCCCAGTGATGTGGCACGCGGCGGGCGGCCAGTGCGGCGGCCGACAGGGCAAAGAAGTGACGACGGTCCATGCGCGAAACTACTGCCCGGGACGCCGAGCGCAATGCGTGACGCAATGCGCGCGATGAGCAGACAAACGGTGGGGGCCGCTCGCGCGTAATTTTCCGTTGCCCCTCAATCGGAGCCTGCATGTCCCGCCCGTCCCGCCGTATTCTCGCCCTGCCGGCAGCCCTCGCGCTGGCCATTCCATGTACCGTCTCCCTGTCCGCCCAGAACGGGCCCAGCAACGCCTCTCCGGCCGCTGGTGGCTGGGACCCGCAGCAGATCCTGCGCACGGAGGCCTTCGTCAAGCCGCCGGCCAACATCGAGCGCATGATCATGACGCCGCGCGTGGACATCAGCTTTACCAACCAGAGTCCCGACGGCACGCGCTTCCTGCGCGCCACCGGTGCGGACCGCGGTGACATTCTGGCCTACGGGGCGCCGCACATCTGGCTGGGCGGCCTGCAGATCGATACGCGCGCCAATCGGGCGCGCAGTCTCACCACCAGCACGCGCACGGGTCTGGTCATCGTTGAACCCGGCACGGGCCGCACCACCAGCGTGCAGGTCCCCTCGGGCGCCACCCTGTCGTCCCCCATCTGGTCGCCACGCGGCACTCACGTGGCGTTCATCGCCAATTTCCCGGGCGGCAGCTACGTGTATGTGGCCGACGCCAGCAGCGGACGCAGCACACGGCTCAGCGAGCGGCCCCTCCTGGCCACGCTCGTCACCGACATCGATTTCACGAGCGACGGGCGCTACGTGGTGGCCGTGCTGGTGCCCGGCAATCGCGGCCCGGCCCCCACACGCGGCGGTGATGACATTGAAGACGGCCCGCAGGTGCGCCTGACCGAGTCGCGCGCCGTGCCGCAGCCGGTGCACTTTTCGCTGCTGGCCGATCCGTACGACAAGGAGCGTCTCAAGTACCTCACCACCGGCCAGGTGGCACTGCTCGACGTGCGGAGCCGCGCCGTGCGCAACGTGGGGAGTCCCACCATGGTGCGCAGTGTCGACGCCAATCACGACGGCAGTTATCTCCGTGTGACACGCATGCTGGAGCCGTTTTCGTATCTGGTGCCGGTGAACAACTTTGGTGGCCGCACGGAGTTGTGGGATGCGGCGGGCCGCGTCGTCACCACGCTGGCCGTCACGCCGCTGCGCGAAACGCAGGGTGGTGCCAACGTGGCCGCTCTGGCGGGCGCCGATACCGGCAAGCGCAACCTGCAGTGGAATCCGATCGGTCCGGGTCTCGTGTACCTGCAGAACGTCGCGGCCGCTCCGGGCACGACCACACCGCCGTCCCGAAATGGCGCGGAAGGCGGGCCCTCGGCACGGGGCGCCGCGGGTGGCACGGCCATTCGTGTGCAGGCCCCCCGCGCCCAACTGGTGCTGTGGCGTCCGCCGTTTGGGGCCAACGACACCACGGTGCTGTATCAGGGCGGGCCGCAACTCAGCAACGCCCTGTACTCGGTGGACAGCACGACGCTCTTTGTGAGCGACAGTGGCGCCGTCATTGCGGTGCGGGTGGGGAATGCCGCGGAACGCTACAATCTGGGGCGCAACGTACGTCTTCCCTCGAGCGGTGGTGGATTTGGCGGTGGCCCCGGCGGCGGATTTGGCGGTGGCGCGAATGCCACGTCGGATTCCACGGCCGGCACTCTGCTCTCGCGTCGCGTAGGCAACGCCAGCTACATCCTGCTCTCGGCTGACGGCAAGCAGGTGGCGCTGAGCGGCACGCGAGTACCCGGTGCCAACTGGCACCAGCAGGCGCCGCGTCCGTGGGTGGACCGACTGGAGCTTGCCACGCGCAATCGTACGCGCGTCATGGACAGTCCGTCCGACCTGTTCGAGGACTTCGTGGCCGCGCTTGACCGAGATGTGTCACGCTTTCTGGTGACACGCGAATCGCGCACGGTACTGCCCGATGTGTGGCTGCGTACGGCGGGCAGCAGCGACGCGAAGCAGCTGACCCGGAACATCGACGTGGGGCCCGAGGTCAGCGGTGCGCTGAGCAAGCGTTTCCAGGTCAGTCGCCCACGCGACGGTACGAAGTTCTGGGTGGACGTGCTGCTGCCGCGCGACTGGAAGCCGGGCAACAAGCTGCCCGGCATCATCTGGTTTTATCCGCGTGAATTCACCAGCGCCAGCGACTACGAGCGCACGAAGTGGAGCACCAACATCAACGCCTTCCCGGTCGTGCCGTCGGCGCGTCCGGCGTCGAGCATGCAGCTGTGGGTATCACAGGGGTATGCGTTCATTCAGCCCGACATCCCCATCTACGGTGACGCCGGGCGCATGAACGACAACTACACGCGTGACCTCAAGGAGAATCTCGACGCGGTGCTCGACGCCGTGGTCGACTCGGGCTTCGTGGATCGCGACAGGATGGGGCTGGGTGGTCACAGCTACGGCGCGTTCAGCACCGTGAACGCCATGTCGCTCATGCCCAATTTCAAGGCCGGCATTGCCGGCGACGGCATGTACAACCGCACGCTCACGCCGTTCGGTTTCCAGAGCGAGCGCCGCAATTTCTTCCAGGCGCAGGCCACCTACCTCGACATGTCGCCGTTCCTGCGCGCGGACAAGATCGCGGGCGCGCTGCTGCTCTATCATGCCTGGGAAGACCAGAATCAGGGCACGGCCCCGATGTCATCCACGCGGCTCTTCGCCGCGCTGCAGGGACTGGGCAAGCCGGCCTCGCTGTACATGTACCCGTACGAGGATCACAGCGTGGCCACCTACGCCAGCGATCTCGATCTCTGGGCACGCTGGGTGGCGTGGATGGACGTGCACGTGAAGCAGGGGGGCAAGGTGGAGCCGGCGCGGGCGGTGGTGCCGTAGGCCAGCCGCGGCAACTGGCAACGCAGAACTTGAACTCAAAGCTCAGAGCTGACCGCACGACCGGTGAGCTCTGAGCTTTGAGTTGAAGTCGTGAGTTCTGGGTCTCACTACATTCAGATCATGAACGACTCCAGCCCATCGCTCATCCCCGCCTTCCGCCCGGTCCCGCGCACCGGCGTCATTTACGTCATGGACCGCGCCCGTGAGCACGGCTACACGCCGGGGGCTGCGGACTGGTGCAACCTCGGTCAGGGACAGCCCGAGACCGGTGAACTCCCGGGCTCACCGGCGCGGCCGGCCGACGTGCGCATTGATCCGGACGACTACGAGTATGCGCCGGTCGGTGGCATTGATGCACTGCGTCGCGCGGTAGCCAACCTCTACAACGCGCGCTACCGCCAGGGCAAAGCGTCGCAGTACGGGCCCGAAAACGTGTGCATCTGCGGTGGTGGTCGTTCTTCGCTCACGCGCGTCGTGGCGTCGCTCGGTCACGTGAATCTTGGTCACGTGCTGCCCGACTACACCGCGTACGAAGAACTGCTCGAGATCTTCGGCACCTTCAGCGCCATCCCGCTGCTGCTCGAGCCCGAGGCCGGCTACGCACTCAGCACCAAGAACCTGCGCCGCGAAATCACCGGCCGCGGACTCGGTGCGCTGCTGCTCAGCAATCCCGCCAACCCCACCGGCCGAGTGCTGCGTGGCAGTGCGCTCTCGGCCTGGGTCCACGAAGCCCGTGAGCTCCGCTGCTCACTCATCCTCGACGAGTTCTACAGCCACTACCTCTGGGATGAAGGACTGGTCGAGGGCGCGACGGTGAGCGCCGCTGAATTCGTGGATGATGTGAACAGTGATCCCGTGGTGATTCTCGACGGACTCACCAAAGGTTGGCGTTGCCCGGGTTGGCGCATCAGTTGGATCGTGGGTCCGGCGTCGGTCATTGAGGCCGTGACGAGCGCTGGCAGCTTCCTCGATGGTGGTGGCAACCGGCCGCTTCAGGAGGCCGCCTGTGCGCTGGTGGAGCCATCGAGGGCGAGGGTGGAAGTGGTGGCCATTCACGAGGCATTTGCGCGCAAGCGTCGACTGCTCATCGATGGTCTGCGTGCCGCGGGCCTGGTGGTGGAGCACGAGCCCGACGGCGGCTTCTATGTGTGGGCCAGCGTGGCCAATCTGCCGGCGCCATTCAATGACGGTGATGCGTTCTTTGAGGCCGCGCTCGCGCAGCGGGTCATCACCGTGCCTGGCACATTCTTCGACATCAATCCCGGCAAGCGCCGCGGCAATCATGCGTCGCGTTTCCGTCAGTATCTGCGCTTCTCGTTCGGACCAAGCGAAGAGGCGGTAACGGAAGCGGTGCGGCGACTGCAGCACATGATTCATCCGTGATTCATGCGTAGCTCACGGACTGCCGTTCTCTGCGAAGTCAGCATCACAACAACGCAAAACCCCCGCCATACCGGAGTATGACGGGGGCGTTGCTAAGGGTGCCGGCAACGGCCTACTCTCCCGCGAGCTCTCGCCCGGAGTACCATCGGCGCTGTCAGGCTTGACGACCGTGTTCGGGATGGGAACGGGTATGGCCCTGACGCTCTAGTTGCCAGCGAATCGGTTGCGACAAGTCGCGATGACGATTCGACAAACGGGTGGGGTGATCGTAGGGAGAGCCACGCGGGCTCTCAGACGTTGCGTGCTTTGCGGTGATGCTACAGCCCCCACACTGGCGCGGAGCCAGCGGGGGAGAGTCAAGCCGCACGGGCGATTAGGACAGCTGCGCTTGGAACCCCTCGCAGGGCTTCCACGTGCTGCCTATCGACGGAGTCGTCTCCTCCGGCCCTTCAGGGAGCTCAAGGCTCCAGGGAGAATTCATCTTGGGGGGCGCTTCCCACTTAGATGCTTTCAGCGGTTATCGCCACCGATCATCGCTACCCGGCGTTGCAGCTGGCGCCACAGCCGGGACACGAGCGGATCGTCCGACTCGGTCCTCTCGTACTAAAGTCCGCTCCCCTCAATTCTCCAACGCCCACGACGGATACAGACCGAACTGTCTCACGACGTTCTGAACCCAGCTCATGTGCCACTTTAACCGGCGAACAGCCGGACCCTTGGGACCTTCTCCAGCCCCAGGATGTGACGAGCCGACATCGAGGTGCCAAACCGCGCCGTCGATATGAACTCTCGGGCGCGATAAGCCTGTTATCCCCAGCGTACCTTTTATCCGTTGCGCGATAGCCGATCCACACCGGGCTACCGGATCACTACGGCCGACTTTCGTCTCGGCTCGACCCGTCGGTCTCGCCGTCAGGCTGGCTTCTGCCGTTACACTCTATAAGCGCGATTACCGACCGCGCTGAGCCAACCTTTGCGCGCCTCCGTTACTCTTTCGGAGGCGACCGCCCCAGTCAAACTGCCCACCTGCCACGGTCCCGGATAGGGTTTGCCTACCGCGGTGAGGCGTTCACACAGCACAGGGTGGTATTTCACTGGTGCCTCCCCGAAAGCTAGCGCCTCCGGCTCAACGGCTCCCACCTATGCTACACAGTCCTATGCAAACGCCAATGACAAGCTACAGTAAAGGTGCATGGGGTCTTTTTGTCCTGTCGCGGGGACTCGGAATCCTCACCGAGACTGCTATTTCGCCGAGCGCGTGGTCGAGACAGTGCCCAAGTCGTTACGCCATTCGTGCAGGTCGGAACTTACCCGACAAGGAATTTCGCTACCTTAGGACCGTTATAGTTACGGCCGCCGTTTACCGGGGCTTCGGCTCAATGCTTTGCCTTGCGGCGAACATCTCCCCTTAACCTTCCGGCACCGGGCAGGCGTCAGTGCGTATACGGCGCCTTACGCGGCTTGGCACGCACCTGTGTTTTTGCTAAACAGTCGCTTGGGCCGATTCTCTGCGGCCTCCCCCAGCGACCAGCGCGAGGCTGGCTACCAGGAGCGGCATCCCTTCTTCCGAAGTTACGGGATCATTATGCCGAGTTCCTTGACCACGTTTCACTCGTTCACCTGAGGCTACTCGCCTAGCCCACCTGTGTCGGTTTGCGGTACGGACATGAAAGAGACTCCCCGATCAGCTTTTCTTGCCTGCCGACTCCACACGACTTGACGTTGGGTTGCCCCGCCGTCTCGTACTCCGCTCTCGGCTTGCGCCTACCGCGTTGAACGACCATCCACAAGATCGCTCGCGTTTCGTTCCAGGGTCCCTGATCGCTTCAACGTCTCCCCCATGGGGCCGGAATCTTGACCGGCTATCCATCGACTACGCCTCTGGGGCCTCGCCTTAGGGTCCGCCTCACCCTGCGCTGATTGCCATGGCGCAGGAATCCTTGGGCTTACGGTGTGCGGGGTTCTCACCCGCATTTGCGCGTACTCAATCCGGCATCCTCACTTCTCTTCGCTCCACGAGTATCGTTTCCACGCTCGCTTCCACGCACAGAGAACGCTCCCCTACCCCTGCGACAAAGTCGCAAGACCAAGCTTCGGCGGGCCGCTTAATCCCGACCATTCTCGGCGCCATCACGCTGGACTGGTGAGCTATTACGCACTCTTTCAAGGAATGGCTGCTTCTAAGCCAACCTCCCAGTTGTCTCGGCACGACGACATCCTTCGCTATACTCAGCGGCCACTTCGGGGCCTTAGCTGTGGTTCTGGGTTCTTTCCCTCTCGCCGCTGGACATTATCGCTCAGCGACTGCCTCCCGAGGTCCATTGGACAGGTATTCGGAGTTTGGTAGGGGTTGGTAGGGTCTACGACCCCCCGCGCCCTGCCAGTCGCTCTACCCCCTGTCAACACGCCTCGAGGCTCTACCTCAATAGATTTCGGGGAGAACCAGCTATCTCCAGGCTTGATTGGCCTTTCACCCCTACCCACAAGTCATCCCAACGGTTTTCAACCCGTACGGGTTCGGGCCTCCACTAAGTGTTACCTCAGCTTCACCCTGCTCATGGGTAGATCGCCCTGGTTTCGGGTCGTACCCCCAGATACTCATGCGCCCTCGTGACAGGACTCGCTTTCGCTGTGGCTCCGGTGCTGAGCACCTTAGCCTCGCATCTGAGGAGTAACTCGCCGGATCATAATGCAAAAGGCACGCCGTCAGTCGTGCATGGTTGCCCATGCCAACCTCCGACCGCTTGTAGGTATGTGGTTTCAGGATCTCTTTCACTCCCCGCACAGGGGTGCTTTTCACCTGTCCCTCACGGTACTCGTCCACTATCGGTCACACAGGAGTCTTTAGGCTTGGAGGGTGGTCCCCCCGGCTTCACGCCCGATTACTCGGGTCGGGCGTTACTCAGGAACACTACTACGACAACTACTAGGTTTCTCCTACCGGGCTATCACCGTCTCTGGCGCGCCGTTCCAGGCGACTTCGAATACCGTTCCCTGCCGCGTCCGTAGGTCCTACAACCCCGATCCCACAAGGAGATCGGTTTGGCCTCTACCCCGTTCGCTCGCCACTACTGAGGGCATCTCGGTTGATTTCTCTTCCTCTGGGTACTGAGATGTTTCAGTTCCCCAGGTTTGCTCCACTTGCGTGGTGACCGCCCCTTCGGACGGCCGGGTTTCCCCATTCGGGCATCGCGGGATCAATGCGTGTGTGCCGCTCCCCCGCGCTTTTCGCAGCTTACCGCGCCCTTCATCGCCTCTGTGTGCCCAGGCATCCCCCACATACCTTCGTTCGCTTGACTCGTTCCCAGCCGATCCACCCTTTCGGGTAATCCTCTGGTGCAAATCGTTCAAGCAAAGCACGCGCTATTTCGAACGAGTGATGCGTTAACAGAACCGCAGATCTCGCGATCCGCGGAATCGGTACTACGCCTCACTGAGGTTCTTCGTCCTCGCTGCCACCCATACCCGGGTCGGTCTTTCGACCGCCGCGTATGCTGGCAGGAGTACCCACGATCACTTCCCACTTCCGTTGTCAAATAGCGGCGCCACTCCGCAGAGCAGCGCAACAAATCCAGCAGAGATCGCGAACGTGCGAGGCGGACGACAAAATCCGGGACTTTCAGCGGATCCTCCGAAGAGGCCGTCTACTCATCGCTCCGGAAAGGAGGTGATCCAGCCGCAGGTTCCCCTACGGCTACCTTGTTACGACTTCGCCCCAGTCATTGCGCTCGCCTTAGGCGGCTTGGTCCCTTGCGGGTTCCGACACCGACTTCGGGCGCTCACAACTTCCATGGCGTGACGGGCGGTGTGTACAAGGCCCGGGAACGTATTCACCGCGGCGTCGCTGATCCGCGATTACTAGCGATTCCAGCTTCATGCCGTCGAGTTGCAGACGACAATCCGAACTGAGGCCGGCTTTAGGGATTGGCATCGTATTGCTACGTAGCAGCCCTCTGTACCGGCCATTGTAGCACGTGTGTAGCCCCAGTCGTAAGGACCATGATGACTTGACGTCATCCCCACCTTCCTCCGGTTTGGCACCGGCAGTCCCCCTAGAGTCCCCGGCTTTACCCGCTGGTAACTAAGGGCAAGGGTTGCGCTCGTTGCGGGACTTAACCCAACATCTCACGACACGAGCTGACGACAGCCATGCAGCACCTGTGACCGAGCTCCGAAGAGGGGCCCCTGTTTCCAGAGGCTTTCCCGGCCATGTCAAAACTGGGTAAGGTTCTTCGCGTTGCGTCGAATTAAACCACATGCTCCACCGCTTGTGCGGGCCCCCGTCAATTCCTTTGAGTTTCAGCCTTGCGGCCGTACTCCCCAGGCGGGGCACTTAATGCGTTAGCGCCGGCACTCGGGGGGTCGTTCCCCCAAGCACCTAGTGCCCATCGTTTACGGCGTGGACTACCAGGGTATCTAATCCTGTTTGCTCCCCACGCT
>NZ_DLHL01000038.1 GCF_002483225.1 Gemmatimonas sp. UBA7669
TACTTAATCAGAGATTCCTTAGTGGTCAAGACGACGTTACACTTTGGTTCGCTTGACGCACGTAGCTCATGCCGTCTTTTTGCAGTGAGTGTACAATCTGCCAACTGAAAGTGAGGTTCGATCATGTCTATCTGGACGCAAGAGGGAAGAGCGCTCGGGTATCGCGGCCCAGAAGTGGTTCTGCTCCTGCCCCTTATCCTGGCCGCGCAAAGCTGCACTGAGAATCCTCAGTCGTCCTCCCGGCTTGAGCTGAGTCCACTATCCAACGTGAGTGTTGCTCAACTTGGAGTCTTGACGGGCGCGGCAATCGATAGCGAAGCGCGGATTGCTATCTGGAGACCGGACTCAGTCGGTTTTGTTGTCGATGAGAAAGGCACCATCTCATCGGTTTCCTCACTAAAGAACCCGAAGGACTCTCGAACGATCGCGATGCAACCCACGAGGAAATCTGCTACGTTTCTCCGGGCAGCAGGCGGCTTATTGGAGTCGGTGCGAGGAGAATCAATTGTTGGCACCAGAGCCGTAAAGCAGCGTCTTCGTGCAGTCTTCCAGAGGGACTCCCTCGTTTCGCTCTTGCTTTCGGAAGGCCCATCTAATTTCAAGCTTGCGACGACGCACTGGGACCTTCATGACTGGAACGAGGTCCCCATTACTCTGGGCGACAGCAGCTTTACTAACGACATAGCTCCCTTGTCAATCGCCATTCGTGAGAAAGATGTGTGGATTGCTGGTGCAAACGACTCACTTCACGTTTGGTGCCTGCGAACCGACGGCGCGGCTCAAAGTCGACATTCATCGTCACTACAAGAGGCCAACTCTCTACGCCAAAACTTCGTACCCAAGTGGAAAGTATCAGCTGTTGTGCCATTGGACCGCGGTTTCTTGGTCGGGCTTGCCGACCTGCGCTCCGCAAGGCGACGAATAGCGAGATTTGATCAGGATTGCTCCCCGGTCATTACAAGGGAAACAGCTGATGGATTTCTCCCCGCGGCCTCGTCAGTGCCAAGACGACTTCTGATCGGTACCCGACCGAATGGTGGAGGTGAGCTAGTGGTTATGAGTTGGCGGTGGGGGGAGGGAAACGAACCAACATTTTCAAGGAGTCGAAGATGAAGTCCATCGCAATTCTTGTGGCTGCACTTCTGGCAGCCCAGTTTCTCTCTTTTCCAACCAAGCTGCAGGCTCAATGCGCTGTCTGCGGCTCAGCGGAGGGGATACCGGATCACTGCAAGTATGGTCCGTATGCCAACTCGCACAGCTCCTGTAGATGGACGCCGCTTTTCGGTTGCGACCTCGGCGGCTGCTGTGAAGGAAGCGGGTGTGAACCCGAAGCCCCGGAAGGGCTAACTTTGGCCGGATCCGTCATTGTGGAGGGCATCCCGGTCATGTACGCTGAGACGTCTCAGCGTACGTGTAGCGGAGTGCTAGCCGTAGTCGGCACATCGAACATCGAGTTAGCCGAGGGAGCGCCAGGAGTCCTCGTCCTTTAGGTAACAGGCTATCTCCTCCCACCCGCCGCCAACCAACACACCAAAGCAATGAATATTCTTGCTACGTGCGCCTGCACCGTTCTTTCTTTCGGCGTCATATCTTCTTTTTCGGTCACAAACGAGGATCAGAATTCCAGATTTCTAGCACTGCGATTGGTCGACAGAAAGGTCTTGTTTGAAGATCGCGACGGTCGACTTCCCGTGGACGTGCAGTGGGCCAAGGTTGTCCAACTTCCAGGAGGCCGAGTGCTGTTTTTTGACGCACTGGTTCCGAAAGTGTGGATTGCAGACGGCCAGGGACGCTCCAGGCAGATTGGTCGCGAAGGGTCGGGCCCAGGCGAGTTCCGCATGCCTGCATTTGCCGGCGCAATCGGAGATACCATCTGGGTTTATGACGTGTCGCTGAGGCGCTTCAGCTTTTTCTCAAGTGAAACACTGCGGCTTGTTCGCTCGACAAACTGGAGCGGGGGTACCGAGGACGGATGGGATCTCGGCACACCAGTCGCCATCAACAGTCATGGCACGGTGCTGGTACCTGGGGGAGGCGACAAGCGCATTATGGCCAATCGGGCGGTGCGTTGGGTCCCCCTCTTTGTGCTGGGAACCTTGCCGCCGGAGAAGGCCAAGCCCATCGCATCATTGCACGTTCTCAACTCCAGTCATCGAATAGTACAGCAAGGCCCGCGGAGAACTGTCGTCCGCGATCAGCCCTTCACTGACCGATCGCTATTCGCGGTCAGTCCGAATGGCCAGCAGCTCGTGGTAGTAACACAAGCGGAAGAACTCGGTCGAAACGGCGACTCCCTCGCGGTTTGGAATCTCACGCGAAGCACCAGGCTCGTGTGGCGCACACAGCTTGGTATTGCGCGCGAAGCGTTCTCTGCAAAGTCGGCTCAGCAAGCCATTGATCGAGAGTTTGCCGACCTCACTGATGCAGCGCGTTCGGCCGGGGCAGCCCCCGTACGTAAGAGTGACTACATGACCCACTTGTACGTACCCAAGACCCAAACCCCTGCCACTCATGTTGTTGTGGACAACGACGGCGCCGTGCTGATCCGGGGCAATGATTGGCTGGGAGACAGCGTGACCTACACATGGTATTCGGCAAGGGGTGCATTGCTTGGGCACCTCAGAGTTTCTTCCCAGTTGCACATTCGCGCATTGCAAGGTCAACGAATCATCGCCCTTCGAAAGAAGGACGACGGTGAGCACACCTTGGAGACGGCGACGCTGACAAGATAAAGAGGCGCTTCACACGCGCCAGTTTCGCTTGGTTCAGCGGGTCACAGCGAGTGGAGTCGAATAGGAGGTCCTCCACTCACTGCTGACCGTCGCCTCACCGGGTTACTGCCCCAACACCAGCGCAAACACCAGCGGCGCCACAATGCTGGCGTCCGACTCGATGATGTACTTGGGCGTCTCGATGCCCAGCTTGCCCCAGGTGATCTTCTCGTTCGGCACCGCACCCGAGTACGAACCGTACGACGTGGTGGAGTCGCTGATCTGGCAGAAGTAGCCCCACAGCGGCACCTCGGTGCGCTGCAGGTCCTGATGCAACATGGGCACGACGCAGATGGGGAAGTCGCCCGCAATGCCGCCACCGATCTGGAAGAAGCCCAGCGAGGCCTCCTTGGTGACGTTCGTGTACAGATCGGCCAGATAGATCATGTACTCGATGCCGCTGCGCACCGTGTGCACGTTCTTGATGTTGCCATCGATGACGTGCGAGGCAAAGATGTTGCCCGTCGTGGAGTCTTCCCAGCCCGGCACGATGATGGGCAGGTTCTTCTGCGCCGCGGCCAGCATCCACGAGTTCTTCGGATCGATCTGGTAGTACTGCTCCAGCGCGCCGCTCAGCAGAATGCGGTACATGAACTCGTGCGGGAAGTACCGCTCACCCGCCTGGTCCGCACGCGTCCACTCGTCGAGAATGGCCTTCTCGATACGACGAATGGCCTCGGCCTCGGGGATGCAGGTGTCGGTCACCCGATTGAAGTGCTTCTCCAGCAGGCGCTGCTCATCCTGCGGCGTCAGGTCGCGGTAGTTGGGCACGCGCTCGTAGTGATCGTGCGCGACGAGGTTGTAGATGTCCTCCTCAAGGTTCGCGCCCGTGCAGGTGATGGCGTGCACCTTGTCCTGCCGGATCATCTCGGCCAATGACAGCCCGAGTTCGGCCGTGCTCATGGCACCGGCCAGCGTGACCATCATCTTGCCACCCTGGTCGAGGTGGCGGATATACCCGTCGGCCGCGTCGATCAGAGCCGCGGCATTGAAGTGCCGATAGTGATGACGGAGAAACGCCGAAACCGGCGCGGAAGTGGTCTGGGCCATGTCAGAATCAGGGTCGAAGCCAACCACGCGCCCGCTGAAGCGCGGCAACCCCTGCCGCGTCAGGCGCAGCCCTGAAATCTAATGGGACCGGCCCCCGCCGCGCCGTACCCCCACCCACGCGGCGCCCAGACCCAGCGCCACCGCCAGAATGGTGGCCCCCTGCGACACCGCCACGATGGCGCCACCCACCAGCAGCACGGCCGCCAGGCCCACCTGACGCCCGCTGCGCTCCTGCGCGTCCGGCCCGCGCTCGGCGCCTGCCTGCTGGGCCGCCTGCACACTGCCCCAGCCTTCTCCGCGCAGCTCGGCGCCCGGCACCGACACCGGCGTGAGCTGGCGATCGGGTGTGAGGCCAGGGCGTCCGCCCTCCGTCACACGCACAGCTCCCGCACGCCAGGGGTCGGGCACCACGGGCGAGGCACCCGAATTCCGCGTGCCCGCCACATCAGCGGCGCCGCGTTCACCCTCGCGCGCCCTGTCGCTCGCCCGGCCACTCGCGGTTTCTTCGAGCAGCGAGAGACCAAGTCGCACCGGCAGCAGCGGCGCGCGTAAATCGCGCTCCTCGTGCAGGACCGCTTCGTATCCACCGCTCACGCTGCGAATGGGCTCGTTCGCGCGCGGTGTGCTGCGATCTACCGGAATGGCGGTCTCGAGTGCTCCGGTCACCATGGCTTCCACCAGCGGGCGCACATTGGGCGGCAACGACGGTGCCACACGACGCAGTGGGGCCTGCAGATTCACGAGCAGGTTCGATGCCGACAGCACCGTTGCTTGCGAACTGGATTGCATTGGCGGCTGCACTGGCTGCTGCAGCAGCGGCTGCAACAACGGACGCAGCACGCGGCGCAGCGACGACGCCTCGCTTCCGGTATCAAGCGGTTGTTCGAGCAACACACCCAACAGGCTGCGCGCGGCGTGCACCTGCTCGGCCGGTGCCGAGCGTGCGAGATGTCCGCCTGCGGAGCAGGCTACAATCAGCGGGCGCAACAAGGCGTCCAGCGACGGCCTGTCGCTCCGTACGAGACTGCGCCCCAGTTGCATGAACGCATCATCGAGCGCGCGGCCTGAAGACGCCACGTCTGTCGCACGCAGGGGCGCCGTGTCACTCGCGCCAACAACCTCATCGGGCACGTCGGACGGAAACACTTCGTCCAATACGTCCGTGAACTCCCGCACCTGCCGACGTGTGCCATCCGCCTCCACACTGCGCACCATGCGCCGCGCCCAGTCGGTGGCGGGATGTTGCAGATGGTGCACCTGCAGGCGCTGCAGCACCTCGCGGGCGTCACTGCGATGTCCCTGCCGCGCCAGCAGCACGGCCTGCTGCGCCAGCAGCACCGGATCTTCCGGTGTGCGCTCCAGCGCCTCGTTCAGTACCTGCCGGGCCCCGGACACATCACCGGTCAACACACGGGCCAGCGACTGCACAAATCGCAGTGCGCGCGATTCGGGACGGCGCAGCAGGCCGTCGCCGGCAATGCGGTCCCCCTCGCCGGGCAGCCCGAGCGCCGTGAGGGCGCCGGCGCGCAGATACCAACCCTCTTCGCTGGCCTGCTCGGGGTGCCAGATATCATCGAGCGCGGCCAGTGCCTCGCCCGGATCCTGTCGCACCAGGGCACCGCGGGCCCGCTCGAGTCCCATCTCCACGGCCACCACCGAGGCCTGCTGCCTGGGCGTCAGCTCGTCGTCGGCGAGCAGCAGGTCGCCCAGTGACACGCCGCTGCGGCCAAGCAGCGCTTCCCCCAGCCCACCGCTGCGCGGCGCAACGGGCGCCACCGGTGCCAGCGCCGTCCCCGGCGTGACCGGACGCACGCCGGGCGTGGGTGGCAGGGGCCGGGCGCCGGCGCCGGCAACCCCTGAGCTGCGGTCTATGGACATGCGGGGGAGTATCGGCCGCACGGCGCTGTAACTGGAGTGCCCGGGCTGTGACGGTCTGCGCCCGGCCTGTCCGCCGCGGTGACCAGCGGCACATGGCGTGACCTTCGCCGCAGCCTGCGTCTCAGACCAGAGTCTGGATCAGCGCCATCTCGTCATCAACGCGCACGTAGGCCTTGGCCTCGTCGTGCCATCGATAGGCTGCGCCCGTGCGATCGAGCGCAATGCGACGCCGCGTGCCGCTGTGCTCGTACAAACGCAGTTCTCCGACATCCACCGGCCCGCTCTCGTAGCCGATGAACCAGAACGACGCCGTGGCATCCACCGCGGCCGCACCGAACACGACCGACAACGCCCGTTGCAGCGGGTACCAGTCGGGTGGGCGATACGGAGGAAAGATGTCGTCGGCCATGGATATGCGTTTGCCGGGAGACGCCTTGTGGACGGTCGCGTCACGAATCGTCACGCACGAGGGCGCGCGTGTTCCGTTGTGGCAATCATGTGGCACGCGACTCGCGCGAAACCTGCGCCGTCATGAACTGCACCGCCTCGTTGACGGACTGCTGCGCTTCCGGCAGGACGCCCGACATGAACTGCCACACGTGTGGCACGCGCGGCCACAAACGCAGGTGCACGGGCACCCCGGCGGCGCGTGCACGCTCCGCCACGCGCACGGCATCATCACGCAGCACCTCGTGCGTGGACGCGTGCAACAGCAGCGGCGGAAAGTCGTGATAGTCGCCGAACACCGGCGAGAGCAACGGATCGCGCGCATCGGCGTTGCCCACGACGAGCTGCGCCGCGCGCCGAATGGTGTCGGCGGCAAACATGGAGCAGCGCGCCGAGTTTTCTTCGAGCGATGGGCCACTGGCCGAGAGATCGGCCCAGGGGCAGAAGGTCACCACGGCGGCGGGCCGCGGCAATCGGGCGTTTCGCAGTGCCAGCACGAGCGACAGCGCGAGGCCGCCGCCCGCGGAATCACCGGCCACCACCAGACGCGATGGCAACACGCCCTTGTGCTCAATGAGCATGCGATACGCGCCCAGGGCATCCGCAAGCGCGTCGGCATGTTGGTGCTCCGGCGCGAGACGATACGCGGGCACCCAGGCCTCACCACCCAAACGCTGCACCAACGCACCCACCAGCGAACGATGCGTTTCCGGTGAGCAGGCAATGAATCCGCCGCCGTGCAGGTACAGCAGCGTGGGACGCACGATGTCAGGCGCGACGTCGCTGCGTGACGCGGCCCACACGTGCTCGCCACCCGGCCACGACCCCTCGGCGGGAACGATGGCATAGTCCGCACCGGTGGCACGGGCCATGGCGCGCCGGACAAAGCGTGGGCGTCCCATCTGCCGCCGCACCCACAGCGGATCGATGGGCTTGTGCGCGTGGGGGCGCATGCGCGCCGCGACCAGCCAGTGCGCCACATGGGCGCGCCAGCTGGCCGCGGAAGCGTGCATCACCTCAGACATGCGAGAACCATACGCGCATCAGGCGCAGGAGGCCACGCCGATCAGACGTCTATCAGACGCCGACCTGCTTCTCCACCCGGTCGCGGTAGTGACGCGACAGACGCAGACGTGTGCCGTCTTCGAGGATGACCACGTAGTCGCCCGAGAACCACTGCTGCATCTCGCGCACGCGGTTGAGGTTCACGATGGTGGAGCGATGAATGCGCGCGAACAGCCGCGGATCGAGTGTTTCCTCGAGATGGCTGATGCGCTCGCGGATGGTGTGTGCCGTCTTGCCCACGTGCAGGCGCACATAGTTGCGATCGGCTTCAATCCAGTCGATCTCCGTGGTCTTCACGAAGAACATGCGGCCATCCTGCTTGACCAGAATGCGGCTCGCGTAGCGGCCGTTGCCGGCGCCTGGCACGGCAGCCGCACTGCCGGCCGCGGCGCCCGCCGCGAGACCGGCGGCCAGATCGGCCGCTCCGGCCGAGGCGGCGCTGCCATCGGCCAATCGGCGCACCGTCTCCAGCAACTCGCCGAGACGCTCGGCGGCCACCGCATTCGCGCGCTGCTTGCGCGCCTTGTCGAAGGCCGCGCGGAAACGGTCGGCATCCACGGGCTTGAGCACATAGTCCACGGCATGCACATCGAACGCCCGCTGGGCGTGCTCGTCGTAGGCCGTGATGAACAGCACCATGGGGACGGGACCACCGTCGAGCTCTTCCAGCACCCCGAAGCCATCGAGGCCCGGCATCTGCACATCGAGACACACCAGATCGGGCTGCAGTTCGCGAATCATCGCCACCGCCTCACGACCGGTTTCCGCTTCGCCGACGACTTCCACGTCGGCCTCGTTCTGCAGCAGACGGCGCACGCGTTGCCGCGCCAGCGCCTCGTCATCCACGATCAGGACTCGCACACGCACTTCTCCCCTCCCTGATTCCGGTCGGAGCTCTCGTGGGGCGGCGCCGGGAGGATGAGCGCCTCGATGAGCTTCGAACCGGGCGGGCCCGGATGCGGTTGCGTCCGGTCCCGTCTGGGTGGCACGGGTGGTCCCCCCCGTGCATCATGCATCCTACGTAGCCTTTCGGGGCCAGGTTCCAGAACTTCCCAGACCGTCCCGGACCAGCTGACCCCTGCACTCCGTACCACTACCCGACCGAATGGTTGCTCCGTCACCTCCCCTGACCATTGCCGACGAAGGGCAGCGGCTGCGCCGCCTCACCCGTGTGCTGTTTGCCGCGGTTTGGGTGGTGCCGGCCGGCCTCTCCGCCCTTCAGTTCGCCTTCGTGGGGGACGCCTCGGGCACCCACTACGACATGGGGACCGCGCTGCTCTGGCAGGGCACGGCCTGGATGATCTGGGGCCTCTGGTCGCAGGTCATCCTCACGCTGGTGGACCGCGTGAAGCTCGATACGGCGCGGCTCATGCCCTGGTTGTCGCTGCACCTGGCCGCCACGGCCGTGGTCTGCGCGGCCAATGTGCTCACCATTGCCTGGCTGGATCACCTGTTCGGCGCCATCGGGCAGGTCACCAGCTATCGCTATGCGCTTCGCGTGGCCGTGGTCAACCACCTCGACATCCAGGTGGTGCTCTATTGGGCCATTCTGGGCGCCGCCTACATGGTCGAGTTCGTGCGGCGCTACCGCGAGCGTGACCGGGCGGCCACCGAGCTCGAACAGAAACTTGCCCGCACGCAGCTCGAAGCGCTGCGCATGCAGCTCAACCCGCACTTTCTCTTCAACGCGCTCAACTCGGTGGCCGAGCTCATGGAGATGGACGTGCGCGAGGCGCAGCGCACCCTCACGCGCGTGGCCGACCTGCTGCGGCTGTCGCTGCGCAGTGCGGGCCAGTCGCTCATTCCGGTGTGGCAGGAAATCGAGTTGGTCGAGCTCTATCTGCAGATCGCGCGCGTGCGCTACGGCTCGGGACTCGACGCCGACATCAGTGTCGATCCCTCGGTTGTGGACCTCATGATTCCGAGTTTTCTGCTGCAACCGCTCGTCGAGAACGCCCTCAAGCACGGATTGGCACCGGGTCACCAGGATCAGGCCATCGAGGTCCGCCTCGGCCGCAATCGAGACAGCCTCGAAATCGTGGTGGAAGACAACGGCAGAGGCCTGAATGGTTTGCTCACCACCAGCGGCCGCTTTCTGGCGGCCGTGCCCTCGGTGGACGGGTTGGGCATCGGACTCACCAACACGCGCTCGCGACTGGCCATGCTCTACGGCGATCGCTACGCCTTCCGCATGAGCAATCTCACCACCGGCGGCTGCCGCGTGGAAATCCGCCTGCCCATCGAGGGCTGATCGAGGGCTGATCGAGGGCTGAGGTCAGCGCAGGCCGAGCGACGTCAGCACCTGCTGTGTTGCCACCTGCCACACGAAGGGGTGGCCGTCGAGTTCGTGGCGACGGGCCTCAAGCACGGCGGCCACGTCCCGGTCCTGCAGCAGGGCTTCGGCGCCGATGGCGCTGAGTGCCAGCGATGTGCGCTTGGCCTGCAAGCCCTCGGCGGCAATACGTACGGCCTGCCCGTCGCGATCGACCACCACGGCGGTGAGCTGCAGCACCTGCACCGGGGTCTCGAGCGAGGTGAGCCACGGCAGCTCCATGTCGTACCCCACACCCAGCGGCACGACCTTGGTGCCCCGCAGGCCGCGCTGCTGCACCGGCCAGGGTGCCAGCTCCAGCGTCAGCAACAGGGCATGGGTGGCGCCGGCGGCCGCCATCTGCTCACGCAACCCCACCCGCCAGTCCTCAGACGGACGACCTACCGCCAGGCGGTAGCGCAGCCCATGGCGGCCAAGCGGCTGACCGGCGTACTGCGGATCACACTCGTCGAGAATCAGCGCACAACCGAAGGCCACGTCCGGTGGCACCATGCCGCGCGCGCGCAGCGCCGTGCCGCTCGGCCCCAGTTTCGCGCGGCAGAGGGCCTGCTGCACCGAGTCACGCAGCGCCGCCAGCGGCGAGCCCGCGGCCGTGTCCGGGTCCATGAACACCGGCTGCGTGAGCGATGCCTGCCACTGTACCGGCAGCACCAGCAGGCTGCCGCGATCGCTCGGCACCGGGCGTCCAGCCACCCAGGGCGCGCGCTCCAGATAGGCGTCCCCTACCCCACTCCGAAACGTGGCGCCGGTACTGGCGCAACCAACCGTGGCCGAGCCCGAAAAGCCCCACAGAAGAGCCAGGAACAGGCGACGCATGATCTGACGTGGTAACAGCATGAGAACCTCTGGGGTATCGTGTCTATTCGTGCACCACGGCGCCCTGAGCGTGCAGCGCGGCGGTCTGACCTGCATACTTCGCTTCGTCCCACTGGTGTCACATCACGTCGCCCGCCCTCGTGAAGATTCACCTTGGTCTTTAGCAGGGTGCTGAGAAAGCCGG